>CAZZVF010000067.1:0-10983 GCA_964657355.1 uncultured Buchnera sp. | reverse complement strand
CGGGTCACAGGCCGGGCAGCGCCGCGAAGGCTGTGCCGACGGCGTCGAGCCAGGCATGCAGCAAGGCTGCTGCAAGCGTGGCTACGAGTAGCAAACCACCCAACACTTGCCCTGGCATCGAGGCAAAATAGACCTGGATGGAAGGCACCAGACGGGACAACATGCCCAATCCGACCTGCCAGACGATCGAGAGCAGAATGAACGGAGCCGCGAGCCTTAGCGCAAGGGAAAACCCGCCTGAGACCGCCCGAACCGCCACTTCCACCAAATCGCCGCTCGGCAGGCCTGTCCCGGGGGGAAACATCGAATAGCTCCCGGCCAGTGCCTGGAGCGGGAGCGCGTAGAGGCCGCTGGCCAGAATGAGAACCGGCGCCAGAAGGGCGAAGAGCCTGCCGATAGCCGCCGATTGTGCGCCGAGCACTGCATCGGGCTGAAGCACGCTGGACAGGCCCGTCATGAGAGACACGATCTGGCCGGCGGCCGGCAGGGCGAGTGCGAGAACGCGGGCGAGCCACCCGAGCAAACCGCCGACGAGGAGCTCGCAGGTTACCATGCCCGCGAGAACAAGAATGCTAGACGGCGGATGTGGAAAGGTTGGCGCTTCGAGCGGAACAAGCAGAATTGCGAGACCGAGCGCGAGGCCGCCGCGCACCATGGCTGGTGGCTCTTCTTCGCCGAGCCCAGGCAGCAACATGACGGCGCCGGCACAGCGGCATAGCACGAGCATGAAGCAGAATGTCATCGCGAGCAGGGAAGCGCTCGTCACAGACAGAAGCCCTGGACGAGCCCCAATAGCACTAATTTACTGGCCGCCGATTGCCACGATCTTGTCGAAAAGATCGTGGGTATATTCAGCAAGGCTGCGGCCGATGAAAGGAGCGGCAAGCCAAGCCGAGGCACCGGTCGCGATCAGCTTTGGCAGGAAGGACAAAGTGGAATCGCTGACTTGCGTGACGGCCTGGATGACAGCGATCAGCAATCCGGAGGCGAGTGACGCCAGAAGCAATGGCGCACACATTTTTATCGCGACAAACATGCCTGCGTGCAGAACGGCGACCACGTCGATTTCAGGCAATACGGCCTCCGCTGTTTCGACTGATCCAGAGCTTTTTCCGATCGAAGTGTATCGGAAATAAACTCTAGCTCTTTGTTTTGGCGAGCATCTTTATCCGACAGGTTACCCCATTCGGTCGGATGATGCTCTCGTGCTGCGAGGACATGCGGCGCCGCTCAGATCGGCATTTTGATGACGTCCTGATACGCCTGGATCACTCTGTCCCTGATCGCGACAGTGCTTTGCAGAGCGAGCTGTGCGCGTGAAACGGCCGCGACGACTTCAGTCAGGTCGCCCTTTCCGGAAATGGCCTGCATTGCCTGGGTGTCGGCTTGCTGACCGGACTGCACGGCTCCCTGCAACGACTTCGACAGGAAGGCAGAGAAATCGCCACTGCCGGGGGCACCGCCGCTGCTGCCGTCGATGCTCTGATACGCTGAAAGTGCCTGGGCTGTCCGCATCGGCGGTATGGCTGCCGCGGCGGTCATTTCAGAAGGTCGATCGTGCGGCTCAGCATTGTTCTGGATGCCTGCATGACGTTGAGGTTGGCGCTGTAGGATCGTTCAGCTTCACGCATATCCATCATCTCGACGAAGCTGTTCACGTTGGGCATTCGAACATAGCCGCTCGTGTCGGCGGCGGGATTCGAAGGGTCATACTTCTGTGGAAATGCCGTCGTATCCGGCACGACGGCCTTCACGCGGACTGTTTTCGCGCCCAGGCTCTGGTCGAGTGTGTCTTCAAACACCGTGGTTCTACGTTGGTAGGGTGTCGCGCCCGGCGCGGAGCCGGCACTGTCCTGATTAGCCAGGTTCTCAGCGATGACGCGCAGACGCTGCGTTTGCGCATTCATGCCGCGCGCTGAAATGATGAGCGCTGTTGCGATATCCACGATCGCCTACCCCTTACCGAGCGCCGTCATGAACATGCCCATGTAGCTTTTCCATAAATTGCCGACGAGCGCTTGAGTGTTCTCGTCATCGGCGACTTTGGTCATTTCATCTTCTACACTGACCGAGTTTCCATCTGGCGACTTTTCGGAGCTTATCGGTCTGGAGGTGGCGCCTGGCTTGGAAAAGCCTGCGAGATGCAACGGATTGGTCAATGAGGGTGAGAGCTGAAACGCGCTGAGTGCGGAAGAGAACGGAGCGATGTCCTTGGGCCGATAATTCGGCGTGTCGGCATTCGCGACGTTCTCGGCAAGCTGCTTCTGCCGCTGGCCGACCCACTCCAGCCGCTGTTCTGCGAGCGCGAACAATCCGATATCTGCCATCATCCGCGCATCGCCTTCCTCATTCTTCGGGCAGATCGCCAATCCGGCGGATCACCGAGGCTGCCCTGAATGTTTATGGCAGGGAGAGGTTTCAAAATGATAAAGGGGTTTGCGTGATCACGTTCCAGTAATGTTCTTCTGCGTAGATGCCCTTATGCAGCAGGCTTCGTCCAGCGCTTCGGCCACTCAGCACGACACTTCAAGTCGTGTCGCACGGTTAAAGGGGTTTTCGGAACGCCTTACCCGAGCGATGGGGATCGCACGGGCGATGATTGGGGCGGGACGCGTGCTGGACCTTACCGGCATCGACGATGGCATCGGCTTGCTGTGTGCTCAGGTGCTCGACTTACCTCCCCATGAAGGTAAGGCGATGCTGTTGCAATTAGAGGAATTGCGGGCGCAGACCGACGAGGTCGCTGCCCGAATACGCCTGCACCGGTCAGGAGAAAATGCATGATGGCATGGCATCAGATCGTTACGGCTGGCATCTCCCTCGCCGGTGTTCTCGCGCTGATCGCTCTGCTTTCAAGATTCGGCAAGGGTCTGAACTTCAAGAAGGTGCGTTCCGGTACCTGTTCTGCGATGACGATCAAAGAGTCACGTCCATTGGATCCCAAGCGCCGATTGCACCTGGTCGAAATCAATGGTCACGACGTCCTGGTGCTGACTGGCGGAAACACTGACATAATGCTGCCCTTGCCGCGCAGCGCAGGAGCTTGCGCATGATCGCGTGGAGAGCAGGCGCAATCATTGTTGCGATACTGTTGCTCCCTCACCTCGCACTGGCGCAGTCGATGAGTATCGACCTCGGTCATGCAGGCGATGCGGGAGCGACTGCACGGCTGGTGCAGATTACCGCCCTGTTTTCGGCACTAGCGCTGGCGCCCAGCCTGCTGGTCATGATGACGGCGTTCACGCGCATTGTCATCGTGCTGTCGCTGCTGCGTGCTGCCTTGGGCGCACAGGGAACGCCGCCCAACATCGTGTTGATCGGACTCAGCCTTTTCCTCTCGCTGTTCGTCATGCAGCCCACGCTGGATGCATCCTATACTGCCGGCATCAAGCCGATGATCGATGGAACCGTCGATCAGATGGCCGGGCTCAGGCTGGCCAGCGAGCCCTTCAGACACTTCATGGCCTTGAACCTGCGCCCGGCGGACCTGCAGTTATTTGAAACGATCGGCCACCTGCCCGCGGCTCCGGATGCTGACCACGCGGCCTGGCGCGCGATCATTCCGGCTTTCCTCGTAGGCGAGCTCAGACGAGCCTTTGAAATGGGCTTCCTTCTCTATCTCCCCTTCACGATCATCGACCTGGTCGTCTCCAGCGTCCTGATGTCACTGGGGATGATGATGTTGCCGCCAAGCGGAGTCTCGCTGCCGTTCAAGCTGATTTTCTTTGTCATGGCCGATGGCTGGCGCCTTGTGGCCGGAAGTCTGACGCAGAGTTTCGCCACGGGTTGAGTGCTCGCATCCTCCGCGGTCGAGGCGCGTTCAACCAGTTCAGAGGGAGTGACCGCGATGGACGACATTCACGAGGAACTGGGCGTACAGCACACGGACGGCCAGCAGAATACCGGCAACCACAAGCAGCCGGACGCGCCGGAGAATGCGGGAGCGGACAAGTTCGGCGGCACCCGCACGGGCGCTGGGAATGTCGAACCGCCCCATACCGAACAGGCGGTCACGAATATCGAAAAAGGCACCGATGTCGACAAAGTCGCAGACCTGGAGGAGCAGCTCGATGATTCGGTCAGCGTGAACGGGCCAACCGAACGAACGGCAGAACGCGACGAACACGGCCGTATGTGAGTTGTTCGGCCCCGCCCTACTACCGGACATATGCCCGTTTTGACGAGCGCAAGCTCTGAACTAGCTTGTGCTTCGGACAGGCAGGCGATTGCGGCTGAGAGGTGTCTATGCGGTCGAGAAGACTCGAACTTCCACGAGGTTGCCCCCACAAGCACCTCAAGCTTGCGCGTCTACCATTCCGCCACGACCGCACGGTAGGCGGCGCGTATAGCCGATGAACGGACAGGTTTCAACCGCACCCACGACGTACCTCGCCAGGCATGTCGGGATCGCCGGCTACGAGGCGACGGTCGCGGAAATGCGTGATCTGACGGCTCGCATTCATGAGGGGCACGGCAGGGAGGAGCTTTGGTTTCTCGAACATCCGGCGATGTATTCCGCGGGTACATCGGCGCGCGCCAAGGATCTTCAGGAGCCAGATCGATTTCCGATCTTTTCGGCTGGGCGTGGCGGGCAGTGGACGTATCACGGACCGGGTCAGCGCGTGGTGTACCTAATGCTCGACCTCAGCCGCGACCATGGTGCCGTCCCGGCGCGGGACATCCACGCCTATGTCGAAGCGCTCGAAACATGGCTGATCGAAGCTCTTGCGTCGTTTGGTGTCGTGGGTGAACGGCGAAGAGATCGCGTCGGCATCTGGGTCACCGACCCAGTCACCACCCACGAAAGCAAGATCGCCGCACTGGGCATCCGGGTCACAAGGTGGGTGAGTTGGCATGGAGTGTCGATTAATGTCGACCCGGACCTCTGCCACTTTGAGGGTATCGTGCCCTGCGGCATCCGAGAACATGGAGTTACCAGCCTGCGGGCTCTTGGCTCGGCTGCCACTATGGCCGACCTGGATGCGGCATTGGCAGGCGCATGGCCGCAGACCTTTGGCGGCGCGCTTAGCTTTGCCGCGCCAGATTCATAAATCGAACCGCATCCGCAATATCGCGCGTCACGTTGGTCCACCTGAAGCGGGCTTCCGGATCCTCGCCCCATTGCTCAGCCTGAAAGTGCTCGTCCAGCAGCGTCAGAGCGGCGACGGTGGCCGCGTCGGTGGCGCCTTGCGAGAGAGCGAGGCCCAAGACCAGGCTGCCTGAGACAGGGACCACGATGCCAAGGGCTCCCAGCTCCACCGGTCCGAGCCGTAACACGGCGTCTCGCAACGCCTCGATGGATGCAGGTGGCTGGTCGACCGGCATCAGACCCGCTGTCACATAGAGAGGGGCGCCAAGCTCCTGGGCGGCCCAATCGAGCCAGGGCTGCCAGAGCTCATGCTCTAAGTCGGCGAGTGCGGCGGGTGTCTCGGTTCGGTAGCAGAGCAGGTCCGAGACCGCGAACGCGCACAAGGCAAACGCAGCCGGTTTCGGATCCGGTGCGATACGCTCCTGCACGGTTCCGGCGATCCTCGTGAGCGGGATGTCCTGCAGCCTCAGGGTGCCATCGGTGGCCGCCTTCGCATCCCGCCACTCGGCGGCGATCGCCTCGGCCAGCGCGTGGCTTTCGATGGCGAGAAGTGGACCACCGGGCAGGCGCATCGGGCGGCCATCCAGCATGACACGGAAGCGGCCATCCTTTTCGATGAGGCTGACCTCGGTCCAGAAGCGCTTCATCCTACGAGATCAGTGGAAGAGGCCGCGAAGCAGGTCGGTCGGAAGCTTTCTGAGCGGATTCGGTTCCTGGGACGGCGCCGCCTGCTGCGCCGGCATCGGGCCCGGTAGACCGTTGCGCGCAACCGCCAACTTCGAGACGCACCCGCTCCCTTGATCCGCTCCCGTGATGGAACCGATTGTAATGCCGACACGACCACCGAGCACGGGATCGAGCTTTGCCGTGGGGTCATCGAACGAGCCGCTGACAAGAACGGGCGCCTCAGCGCTCGCGCCGCCCAGCCGAAGGTGGGGCCGGAGATGCAGGTCAAGTGTGCGCCCGGCAAGATCGAAACCACCCGTTCCGTCCATGGAAAGACGCGACGTGTCGAACGAAAGAGCGCTAACGCGGCCGCGTCCGTGGGTAAAATTTGCGCGCAAGGCCAGGCACATGACCGCGCTGCGGCCGCCACCGAGCGATGGCGCACCGGCCGCATCCAGTGCGGTGCCAATGAGCGTTTCGACCAATGCGTTATCGATCTCGCCATTGACCAGGGCGAGGCCGATATGGCCGTCGACGCCAGTCAGCAGCGACGCTGCATTGTCGCCGGCTCCGCTCAGCTGGGCGTCGAGCTGCATCGTGCCCGCGGCGCCCCCTGGACTGCCGAGCAAGCGCGCGACCGCGGGTGCCGACAGGCCGGCCGAACGCATGGTAAGGGCTACGGGGGGAACGTCGGTCGTCGCGTCGACGGTGAGTGCGCCCACGATGGCCCCCTCGGGCGAGGAGATGCGGAACGGATTGACCGCCAGTTTGCCGTCGTCGAGCTGCAGATGCGTATCCAAATCACGGTAATGCTCGCCACCGAGCGTCAGGTTTCCAGCCGTGAGAGCGAGGTCGACGTCGGCAAGACGAAGGGACGCCGCGGGAATCCTGTACCCTGCGAGGCGGCCCCAAGGCGCAGGTTGTAGCTGGCCATCAACGGCCGGGAGCGGCGCGTTGCCGTCGGCAGGCAATGGCACGGGGGCAGACTTGTTGTCTGGCGTTGGAAACACGTCTGGCAGGTGCATCGTCGAGGCCATGCCGGACCACAATCCATCGGCATCCAGCGTGTTCGAGGCGAGTGTACCGCGCACCGTCGGACGTGGGGACCAGCCGATGGTAACTGCACCCGACAGGTCGCCCATTGACGAGGCGAAGGATAGCTCACCGATGCTCACGCCGTGCAGGCGAAACCCGGCGTCGGTTGCGTGAAAGCTGAGCGCCACGTCGCGGGCGGCGGGCAATGGGTGGCCTGCGAGTTGCGAAAGCTGCGCCAAGTCCGGGGCATGCAGCGCAAATCGGAGATCAAGACCCGCGGCAGCTTGGCTTGCTGGCAGGGTGCCGTGTATTTCAACCGTCGCATCGGCGGCTTGACCATTCAAGGTCACCTGTGTCGGGGCCGAGGCGGTCAGCACATCGGGCTGCATTGCGGTGCCGCTGGCACGCAGCGTGGATCCCGAATAGCTGCCTTCGACGGAGAGCTGAGCAATCTGACCTGGGCCGGGCGCCTTGAAGCTCAAATGCTTGATCTGCAGGCCCTGCAACTGGCCGCTCAGGTCGGACTCTCCAGCCTCGAGCGAGATCTGCGAGGTGCGGACTTCGCCTTCGGTCCCGTCTGCAGCGGTGCCGGTGAAGACGACGGCTTTGAACGGCGGCAAATGAGCCTCGGGAACAAGCCCATTCATCGCGCCGAGGTCAGGGATGTCGGCATGCAGCTTGAATTGATAGCCGCGCATCTGCTCCGGGTGGGTTATGCCGCCTTCAAGATGGATCTTGGCACCGGCTCCGGAGGCATCGACCGTGAGCGGCCACGCGCCGGCGAGCTTGGATGACAATCCGCCTTGCAGGCGCTCGAGCGAGCCGGAGGTGGCTTCGACATCGAAAGGTTCGCCGCCGCGGTCGACGGTGAAGCTCAGTGCCAGGGGAGCGTCATCGCCTGCGTTGGTCAGGCGCAGCTTGGGAACGTCGAGGGCGATGTTGCGACCGCCTGCATCATGCCACGTGACCTTGCCATCGCGCAGATTCAGCGTGTGGATTTCCACCCGTCCGCCGCTGGTGCCGCCCGCCCCGCCGCTGGCGCCGCTTCCCTGGTAGAGGGCGCGGTGCGTAGCGGCGAACTGCCAGTTCGGCGTTCCGTCGGGGAGCCGCTCCAGCAGGATATCTGGCTGGTCGATAGTCATTGCCGAGATTACGGCATCGCCGCCGAGGAGCGGAAGCAGCGCCAGGTTCGCCGTCAGGCTTTGGGCGGTGAGCATCTGCGGCCGCGATCCACCGGGTAAATTGGCCAGTGAGATGCCATCGACGACCAAGGTCGGCGCGAGGCCAAGCTGCAGGTGGACGCCGCCGCTGATTGCGAGGTCGCGGCCCGTCGCGCGATGCACCGAACGCTGAAGGGCGTCGCGCAGGCGCTCCGGATTGAGCTGCGACTGCGCGACGACGATGGCGGCGACCACGAGCACTCCGATACCAATTGCGACGGCAATCAGCTTCCTGAAAGGACTTCGGCGTGGTCTAGCTGCAGGCATCTAATGGCTCCGAACGCGCGGCATCCGCTAGCTTTGCGTGAATTTCTGAATGGGCATGTGGATCCGCTGCCGGTCTAGACGAAGCGGAAAGCTCCAGAAAGGGCGGCTCTGTCGGTTGATGTTTTAGCTCAACGCCGCTCGACGCCTTTCGGTGGAGCGGCTTCGAAGCCCATGAGGCGGAAGGTTTCCCGCATATGGGGCGGCAACTCGGCCTCGATGGACAGCGTGCCGCCGACCGGGTGCGGCAGGACGAGGCCGCGCGCATGCAAATGAAGCCGGTCCGGCAAACCTTCGACATGGCTTTGCTCGCCACCATAGCTGGGGTCGCCCAGGATTGGCGCCCCCAAGGCAGCACAATGCACCCTAAGCTGGTGGGTACGACCGGTCAGGGGACAAAGCTCGAGCAGCGACAGTTTCTTCCCGGCGTGGTCGAGCGTTCTGTAATCGGTAATGGCGCGAGCAGCTTCTTCCTCACCCGGATCAGCGACCGCAACACGCTCGCTGCCGCGCAGGCCGCCGAAGCGCACGAGAGGGGAGTCGACCCGTCCGTCCTGCGGCGATGGCCGGCCTGCGACGACGGCCCAGTAGGTCTTCCGCACGGCACGGCTTCGAAACGACGCAGCAAGCTTGGCCGCCGAGCCGGGCGTGCAGGCGAGCAGCAGGAGGCCGGACGTATCCATGTCCAGGCGATGGACAAGCTTGGGCCTGGTAGGTGCGTTTTCACGTAAGCCGTCGAGCATGCCGTCCAGGTGACGCGATATGCCCGGACCACCCTGCACCGGCAGTCCCGAGGGTTTGTTGACGACGATCAGCTGCTCGTCCCGGTAGATCACCATGGCGGCGAGCTGACGCAATGTTAGGGCGTCGAGGGCCGGTTTCTCGGGCAGCGGCGCGGGCCCTGCCGGCAAGGGTGGGATTCGGACCGACTGGCCAGGTTGAAGCCGGGTGGCTGCTTCGACACGCTTGCCGTCCACGCGGATCTGGCCGGTGCGGCAGAGTTTCTGGATCATGCCCTGGGTGAGCATGGGAAAGTGGCGGCGAAACCAGCGGTCGAGCCGGATTTCCGCCTCGTCCTCGATGACGTCCTGAAGTGCCACCAGGCTCATGGGGATTTCTCCCTGCGGAGCTGCGCCCAATGGTCAAGCCGGCGCTTGATTTCGCGCTCGAAGCCACGGTCGACGGGAGCATAGAATTCCGGCCGATCCATACCGGTTGGGAAGTAGTTCTGTGCAGAGAAAGCGTCGGCCTCCTCGTGGTCGTAGGCGTAGCCGCTACCGTAACCGAGGGATTTCATCAGTTTCGTCGGCGCATTGAGGATGTGGGCGGGCGGCATCAAGCTGCCGGTATCGCGCGCCGCCCGGGCGGCTGCCTTGTGCGCGACGTAGGCGGCGTTCGATTTCGGAGCCGTGCCGAGATAGAGGATCGCCTGTGCCAGTGCCAGATCGCCTTCTGGACTGCCGAGGCGCTCGTAGGCGTCCCATGCGGCCAAGGTCTGTGTCAGCGCCTGCGGGTCGGCCAGACCCACGTCTTCCGAGGCGAAGCGCACCAGGCGCCTGGCGATGTATCGAGGATCCTCACCGCCGGCGAGCATGCGCGCGAACCAATAAAGTGCAGCGTCGGGATCCGAGCCTCGCAGAGATTTATGCAGGGCCGAAATGAGATTGTAGTGCTCTTCCCGGTCGCGGTCGTAGAGCGCGGCGCGCCGGGCTAGCAACTCCGGCAGTGCGTCGGCATCGACGGTGGGATCATCGTCCGGCAGCGAGCCGAGCTGTTCCGCCATGTTGAGCAGGTAGCGTCCGTCGCCGTCTGCCATGGCGCGCAACGAAGCGCGCGCAGCGAGTGTGAGTTTGAGATTGTGACCCAAGGCAGCCTCGGCTCGCGCCAGCAGGGTGTCCATTGCAGCATCGTCGAGCCGGCGGAGCACAAGCACCTGGCAGCGGGACAGCAATGCACCGTTGAGCGCAAACGATGGGTTCTCGGTCGTGGCACCGACGAGGATCACCGTTCCATCCTCCACGACGGGCAGAAACCCGTCTTGCTGGGCACGATTGAAGCGGTGGATTTCATCGACGAACAGCAGCGTCACCTGGCCGATGCGGCGATACTTGGTGGCTTCCTCAAAGACCTTCTTCAAGTCCGCGACGCCGGAGAACACTGCAGATAGTTGTACGAAACGCAGACCGGCGGCGCCGGCAAGCAGGCGCGCGATGGTGGTCTTGCCGACGCCGGGCGGGCCCCAGAGGATCAGGCTGGGCAAGACGCCTCGAGCGATCATGCGCGTAAGTGTGCCCTCGGATCCCGTCAGGTGGTCCTGTCCGATAACCTCCCTGAGGCAAGAAGGGCGGAGCCGGTCAGCCAGCGGGCGATCGGCGTCCGTCTGGAGCGACCCCGACGTTTGCTGAGGCGCGGCCTCCGGAAAGAGGCTAGGATGCTGCATCGCACTCGGAACCTAAAATGATGGTGCGTCCGCCTTGCATCAGTTTAGCAACATGCTGCGACCAAAATGTTGCATCTCGCCGTTTCGCTTGTCTTACCTTCGCCATCTCGCCACATATCGCGTTGTTATTGGCGCGGATTGGATCGCCCGCGCCATCGATTGCATGTCAACCATAGGAGTGTCAGCCGTGCGTAAGACAACCATGTTCGGAGCCGCAGTTCTGGCTCTTGCTACAAGCGGATGGATCGCAACCGCTTCGGCCCAGGCAC
>CAZZVF010000066.1:0-11171 GCA_964657355.1 uncultured Buchnera sp. | reverse complement strand
AAACAATGATGTGGTGGACGGCTCCTGCTTTGGCATCGATGTGCCAGGCTCGTGCTGTTGACAACGGGCTGAAGGAGCCGTCCGCCATGCAGGTTACAACGATTGGCTTGGACATCGCCAAGCGTGTTTTTCAGGTTCACGGCGCTGATGCTGCGGGTAAATGCCTGCTGCGGTGCAAGGTGCAGCGTGACGAGCTGCTTGAGTTTTTCGCCAAGCTTCCGCCCTGCCTTGTGGGTATCGAGGCTTGTGGCACATCGCATCACTGGGCGCGCGAGATTGCGGCGTTGGGTCATGAGGTCAAGCTGATGCCGCCCAGCTACGTCAAACCGTACGTCAAGCGGGGCAAGACCGATGCGGCCGATGCTGAGGCGATCTGCGAGGCGGTGACGCGCCCGACGATGCGGTTTGTTCCGGTCAAGACAGCCGAGCAGCAATCGGTATTGATGCTGCACAGAACACGAGACTTGCTGGTTCGTCAGCGGACCATGTTCGTCAATGCATTGCGTGGGCACATGGGCGAGCTGGGCCTGGTGGCGCCGCAGGGCATTGGCCGGGTTGGCGAGCTTCTGGCCATGCTCGTGGGCGAGGATGACACCATAGTGCCGCGTCTGGCGCGCGAGGCGCTGCGCGAGCTGGCTGCTGCACTGGCAGGTGTTGGCGAGCGGATCAAGCAAGTTGAGGCTTCGATCATGGCTTGGCACAAGAACAACGAGGCGAGCCGGCGCCTGGCCACCATACCGGGTGTTGGGCCGCTTACGGCTTCGGCGATTGTGGCTACCGTCACCGATCCTGGCCAGTTCCGTTCGGGGCGGCAGTTTGCCGCCTGGATCGGATTGGTGCCCAAGCAGAACAGCAGCGGCGGCAAGCACCGCCAGGGCGGCATATCCAAACAGGGCGACCGCACGTTACGTCGGCTGCTGGTAATCGGCGCCACAGCCGTGATTCGCCATGCCCGCTTCAATGCGACGCCGCAGACAGCGTGGTTGCGCTGCGTGCTTGATCGCAGGCCGGTGCGTCTGGCATCGGTAGCGCAGGCCAACAAGACCGCGCGTATTGTATGGGTGTTGCTGGCCAAAGGCGGCAGCTACCGCGCTCCTGAGACGGCGACGGCAACCGCCTGAGCCAGAGAGATCTCTGCGAGCCCGTCACGGCACGGTTCGCAGAGTGCAAGGTGTGAGCAAACGTTGATGACAATCGGTTGACCCGACGCCCGGCCCACTCCGATTTTGGTTGAGCGCACCAAGCGCGTAACAATGTTCAGGAAGCCAGGCGAGCGGACTGCATCAAGGCCAGCGGCAACGCCGCACAAACAGGCCGGACACATGAAAGCATCCGACCCTTTGCCAAAAACGCCAATTCACACTTGCGTCGAGGGAGCCGTCCACACAAGAACCAAAAAACTTTGTTACTTAGGCGCACGCTTCCGGATAGAACCACGACAGCATTTCAAACGTCTTTTGCTCCTTTTCTTCAGAAAAGGAGAACTTCCTTTATTTTACTTAGCCGTCCAACGCCGCAGCCAATCCTCGACCGTCTGGTGCCACAGTACGGAATTTTGCGGTTTCAGCACCCAGTGATTCTCGTCCGGAAAGGTCAGGAACGCGCTCGGAACGCCCTTGCGCTGCATGGCGGTGAACGCGCCCAGACCCTGCTCCAGCGGAATGCGGTAATCGTGGCCGCCATGGATGACCAGCATCGGGACCGACCAGTCCGCGACATGGCGCGCGGGATTGAAACGGTCATACGCCTCGGGGTTTTCCCACGGCGTGCTATGGCCGTTTTCCCATTCGGAAAACCAGAGTTCTTCGGTCGCGAACCCCATCATCGTGTTGTCGAACACGCCGTCATGATCGACCAGGCATTTCCACGGCGTCTTCCAGTTGCCGGCCATCCAGTAGATCATGAATCCGCCGTAGGATGCACCGAGCGCACAGGCCCGGTCGCCGTCCAGGAACGGGTATTTTCCGAGTGCCGTCGACCAGCCTTTTTGGAGGTCTTCGAGCGGCCGGTCGCCCCAATGTCCGCTGATGGCGTCGGTGAAGTTCTGGCCGTAGCCGACCGAGCCGTGGAAATCGATGAACACGCTGGCGAAGCCCGCGCCGGCATAGGTCTGCGGATTCCAGCGGTAGCTCCAATCGTCGCCGAAGCTGCCTTGCGGACCGCCATGCACGATGAACGCCACCGGGTATTTCTTGCCCTGCTCGAAGCCCGCCGGCTTCATCACATAGCCACGCACGGTCTCGTTGTTCCAGCCCTGGAAGCTGAACTGCTCCCACGTTCCGAAATCGACGCCCTTGAGTTTATCCTCGTCGACATGCGTGAGCTGAACTGAAGGTTTGCCGCGATCGAGCCGGTAGAGCTGCTCCGGTCCGCCAAGCCCGTCGAGGCCATAGACCACCGCCCCGCCTTGCGCCGAGAGGTCGCTGGCATGGCCTTCCCTGGTGAGCGGCGTCGCAGCGCCGGTGCTTGCATCGACCGCAAACAATTTCTCGGTGCCGAGATCCTGCGCCGTCACATAGAGCGTGCGGCCATCGCGCGACCAGGCCATCGCATCGGCCGAGCGGTCCCACTGCGCATCGATTTCGCGCGTGCTTCCCGTCGCCACATCGCGCAGCATGATGCAGAAGCGATCCGCCTCGAAACCAGGCCGTTTCATCGCCTTGTAGGCGAGCGTTTTCCCGTCGGGCGAAAACACCGGCGCCGCGTCCCAGGCGGGATTGTTGCTTGTGATATCCACAGGCGGCGCCGACCCGTCGAGCTTCACCTGCCACAAATCGAAATTCGTGCTCCACGGCTCGGTGCGACCGGCCGCGCGCGCGGAAAACACGAGCGCCGTGGAATCCGGCGAAATCGCATAATCCTCGTCGCCACCGAACGGCTTGGAAGGCGTGTCGCCGTCGAAGCCTTTCATCAATGGCACGGCATCGCCCGTCACCGCACCGGCCGGATCGAGTTTCAGCGCAAAAAGATGGTTGCGCGTGCCGTCCGCCCAGCTGTCCCAATGGCGCACGAAAAGCTTGTCGTACAGCACGCCGGTGACCTTGCTGGCGCTGCGCGCGTCGAGGCGCTGCTTGGTGCAAGCCGGCGTTTCGCAATCCGGAAACACCGCCATCGACACGACGAGCGTACGGCCGTCGGGTGCTACGCGGAAAGTCCCGACATCGACCGGCAGATGCGTCACCTGCACCGGCGCCGAATTGTCCTGCGACACATCGATGCGCCACACCTGGTCCGATCCCGACCGCGACGACAGAAAATAGAGCGCCCGCCCATCCGGCGCCCAGCGCGCATTGGTGGCGCCGCCTGCGGACGCTGCCGCAACAGGGTGCGGATCCGGATGCTCGCACGCCGTGCAGCTCACCCAGAGCGCATGCCGGCCCTTGTTCGCATCGTAATCCGTCGATCGAACGTCAAACGCAACCTGCCGCCCATCCGGCGAAACCTGCGCATCCGATACCCGGTCCAACCCCACCAGGTCCCGCACCGTAAACGGCCGCCCCAAAGCCGACCCAGACAACAAAACCGCAGCCAGAACCAGCAACAAACGACGCATCAGGGACTCCAGGAGATCAGACGTACCGACTTGCTTGCACCCAGCAGTAGATGCGCTAGGGCGAGTCAGCTGGCGTTCTTCTCGAGAACCGGAGCGCAGCGGCCGTTGAGGCCGTGAGCACCGGAAGCGCAGAGAAGGACGCCAGCTGACCGCCCTAGAGCATCATCCGACCAGACGGGATCACCCGTCGGATAAAGATGTTCGCTAAAACAAAGAGCTAGAGCATTTTCCGGCAGGCATCCTGATCCAATAAGGTCGGAAAATGCTCTAGTAGCATCCTATCCCACAGAAGCGGCGGCGCGCTCTTCGGAGTTCACGCCCAACTGCTTGAGTTTGCGGTGCAGCGCGCTGCGCTCCATGCCCACGAAACCCGCGGTCCGGCTGATGTTGCCGCCAAATCGCAGCAGCTGCGCCTGCAGATATTGCGTCTCGAACATGTCGCGCGCCTCGCGCAACGGCAGCGCCATGACGTCGGCCGTCGGATCGAAATTCAACAGCGCCGGCGCGCCCTGACCGATTTCCGGCGGCAGCATTTCGGCACGGATCGGCTCCGACGGACCACCGGGCGCCATGATGAGCAGCCAGTCCATCAAGTTGCGCAATTGCCTCACATTGCCCGGCCAGTCATAGGCCTGCAGCGCGGTAATTGCGTCCGCCGACAATTCGCGCCTCGGCATGCCGGAGATTTCCGCCGAACGTGCCAGGAAATAGCGGGCCAGTTCGGGAACGTCCTCGCGCCGCTCCTTCAGCCCCGGCAGCCGCAACGGCACCACGGCGAGGCGGTAATAGAGGTCCTCGCGGAACCGCCCGCCGGCGATCTCGACCTGCAAGTCGCGATTTGTCGTGGCCAGGACACGCACATCGACCTTGACGCGCGATGAGCCGCCGATGCGCTCGAACGTCTGGTCCTGCAACGCGCGGACGATCTTGCCCTGCGTCTCGAGCGGCATGTCGGACACTTCGTCGAGCAGCAGCGTGCCGCCATGCGCGCGTTCCAGCACGCCGGCGCGGCGGGGTGCCGCGACCGAGTCCGAGCCCGCTTCCATGCCGAACAACTCTTCCTCGAACCGCGCCGGGTTCAGCGTCGCGCAGTTGAGTGCGACGAACGGTCCGTCGGCGCGGCGCGATTTCGCATGGATCATGCGCGCGACGACTTCCTTGCCACTGCCCGCAGCACCGGTGATCAGCACGCGCGACCCGGTCGGCGCCACGCGCTCGATCTGCCCACGCACCGCATTGATGGTCGGGCTGGTGCCGGTGACGGTCGCTTCCTGGCCGGCGCGCAGCCGCAATTCGGCGTTCTCCGCCGCCAGCCGTGCGGCCTCTAGGGCGCGCCGCAAGATGAGCAGCAGGCGGTCGGTCTGGAACGGCTTCTCGATGAAGTCGTAGGCGCCGTGCTGGATCGCCGTCACCGCAGTCTCGATCGTGCCGTGCCCTGAAATCATGACCACCGGTACGGCGGGTTCTTCGCGGTGCAGCGCCTTCAGGATGCCCAGCCCGTCCAGTTTCGAACCTTGCAGCCAGACGTCCAGCAGGATGAGCGACGGCCGCCGGCTGCGGAACGCGGCAATCGCCGCATCCGAATCGCCCGCCTGGCGCGTGTCGTAACCCTCGTCCCTAAGCAGTCCATCGATGAGGAGCCGAATGTCGGGCTCGTCGTCAACGATCAGAATTTCATGCGCCATCGGCCGCCTTCATCTCGAACTCGCTCGGTCCCATCTCCAGGGCCTCCGCCGCAGAAACCACCAGCGGAAGTATTAACGTCGCTACTGCTCCGGTGGTGGCAGCATCTGTGTCGTTACGGTCATCAAGTGTGACTGTTCCGCCATGGTCCTCCATGATCTTCTTCACGATGGCAAGGCCCAGCCCGGTGCCTTTCGGCTTGTGCGTCACATAGGGTTCGGTCAGCCGCGCTCTATCCTTCGCCGGCAGGCCAACACCGTTATCCGATACACTGACCCTAACCTGGGTGCCTATAGTATGCACGTCAACCGATATGTTGCCTGCTTCCAACACATCCTGTGGTCGCATTGCAATGGAATCCGCAGCGTTCTGCAAAAGGTTTGTTAACGCCTGACCGAGTAGCCTGCGGTCACACGCGGCAATCGGCCCGCGTTCCGGGATATCGGTGGTCCAATGGATCTGCGGCCTCGCATTGCGTTGCAGCACCAGCGCCTCACGCGCCACACGGCCGATATCCTCCGGCTTGATGACCGGCTGGGGCATCCGGGCAAAGGCCGAGAACTCGTCCACCATGCGCCCGATATCGCCCACGCTGCGTACGATCGTATCGGCGCACTGGATGAAGGTCTCCGGATCGGAGGTGATCTCGCGGGCGAACCTCCGCTTCAGCCGTTCGGCCGAAAGCTGGATCGGAGTCAGCGGATTCTTGATCTCGTGGGCGATCCGGCGTGCCACGTCGGCCCACGCCGCCTTGCGCTGGGCCGCCTGCAGTTCCGTGATGTCGTCGAACGTGACAACGAAGCCGCGCGCCGCCCCGGCCTTCAGTTCGGGTGCGATGCGCACCAGCAGCGTGCGGCGGCTGCGCGCCGGCCCGATCTGGATTTCTCCCGTCGTGATCTCCCCGCTGGTGATCTCACCGCCGTTCAGGCGCGCAGGGGCCGCCGTCGCGCGGGCCAGCAGCGGCTCGATTTCCGGCACCAGATCGGCAAAACGCGCGCCGGTCACCGCCAGCAGGTCGATCCCCAGCAATTCGGCCGCCACCCGGTTCGGCAGCTCTACCCGCCCGGCGCTGTCCAGGCCGATCACGCCGACCGAGACGCCCGACAGCACGGTCTCGGTGAAGCGCCGGCGTTCGTCGATCTGGCTATACGCGTCCATCAGCTCGGCACGCTGCGCCGAAAGCTGGCCGGTCATCCGGTTGAAGGCGCGCGACAGCCCGGCGATCTCGTCGTCGCTGGCGATTTCCGGCACCCGAACGGCCAGGTCGCCACCGCGTACCCGCTCGGCCGCCTGCATGAGCCAGCCGACCGGCCGCGCGATCTGGTTCGCCAGCACCAGCCCGATCGAGACGGCGGCGGCCAGAACGAGCAACGCCACCAGCGCGAAGATGAGTGCGAAGGTCACCTGCAGGTTTGACCGGTTCTGGTCGAGCCGCTGGTACTCGGCCACCGCCTCCTCGGTATGCCGCATGTGTTCCAGAATGGTCGGATCGACGGCCCGCTCGATCATCATCATGAGGGGCGGCGTCGAATTCAGCTGGATCAGGGCGCGCACCTCGGTGGCGGCGTTGTTGCCCAGCACGGGCACCTCGCCGGTGCGGGCCGCATCGAGCGCGCCCGGCGAGATCTGCCCGGGACCGATGCCCGCCATCAGCCCGGCACTCGCCACCACCTCGCCCGTCGCCGGCACGAAGATCACCGCCTCGTCGAGGCCGCGCAACGTCGTCTGGCTGGCCAGCACCTGGCCGAACGACTCCGGATCCTGGAACATCAGCCGGCCGGCCCGCTCCAGGTCCGACTTCATGCCGAGCGCGTCGGTCTTGATGGTGTCGCGATGTTCGGAAAGGTAGCCCTGCGACGCCTGCAGTCCCTCCTCCAGCGCGGTGCGGATGCGGTCGTTGAACCAGCCCTGGATGCCGAGCGAGAACCACGCGGTGGCGAACACGCCCACCAGGATGGTCGGCAGCACCGCCACCACGCTGAACAGCAGCACCAGCCTGATATGCAGGCGCGACCCGGCCGAGCCGCGTCTCCGCTCGACCCATACCCGCGTCAGCCGGCCCGCCAGCGAAGCGCCCAGCAGCAGCAGCACCGACAGGTTCGAGATGACCAGCGCCGTGACCAGGTTCGGCCGAATCGCCAGCGGCGCCCCGCTCGACATCATGATGAAGCTGCCGACGCCGAGCGCCGCCGCCAGCGCCGCCAGCGCCAGGGTGGAGAGCCGGCCCAGCAGGATGTCCGCAATGCGCCGTGCCCGCGAGGGCCTCGGCTCGTCGCGCTGGCCGCGGCGTCCGGTGGCAGTCATCTTCGCTTCGGGCAATGGGGCGTTCATCGGTTTCCGGAGTCTGTGTGCGACATATGGCCTCACGGCGCGCTTTAGGGGAGAACGACCCCTCCACGACAGGCCCGTTCGGTCGAGCGCGCCGCCCTATTATGGCAGGAACGCTCCCATGACCTACAGCACAGCTGCGTTTGCAGGCACCGAGCCCACGACCCTCGGCCTGGCCCTCGAGGACCGGATCCTCATCGTCACGCTCAACCGCCCGGACCAGCTGAACGCGTTCACCGTCCAGATGGCCAACGAACTCGTGGAAGTGTTCACCAGCGCCAGCGAGAACGACGCGGTCGGCGCCATCATCGTCACCGGCGCCGGCCGGGCGTTCTGCGCCGGCATGGATCTCTCCAGCGAGGGCAACGTGTTCGGCCTCGACGAAAGGCTGGACCCGAGCCTCGACGAGCTGCGCGCCGGCTTCGAAGACCCTGCCATGGTGGCCGGAGTGCGCGACACCGGAGGCCGCGTGGTCCTGGCCATCTACGACTGCAAGAAGCCGGTGATCGCGGCCATCAACGGCGCCGCGGTCGGCATCGGCGCCACCATGACGCTGGCGATGGATTTCCGGCTGGCGTCGGACAAGGCGAAGATCGGCTTCGTCTTCGGGCGCCTCGGCATCGTGCCGGAAGCCTGTTCGAGCTGGTTCCTACCCCGCCTCGTCGGCATGCAGCAGGCGCTGGAATGGGTCTATTCCGCCGACATCTTCGACGTCGAGAAAGCCAGGTGCTCCGGCCTGGTGCGCTCCGTCCACGCGCCGGACGTGCTGCTCGCCGATGCAAAGGCGCTCGCCGCGCGATTCATCCGCGACCGCTCGCCCGTCGCACTGGCGCTGGCCAGGCAGATGCTGTGGCGCAACCCGTCGGAGCCGCATCCACGCGCCGCGCACGAAATCGACTCCCTGGCGATGCTGCATGTCAGCCGCAACGACGGCCGCGAAGGCGTCGCCGCATTCCGCGAAAAACGCACACCGACCTTCAGCGGCAAGGCCTCCGCAATGCCTGCTTTCTATCCCTGGTGGAAAGCGCCCGGAACATAAGCCTTGCGTTAACCTTGCTACGCCACACTGCGGGCTTCCCTGTAAGGCAGTTCAGCGATGCGGCGATTCCGGCATTCGATAAGAAGCCTTCTCCTGCTCGCGCTTTGCATGGCCGCGCCCTTCGTGCAGGCCGCGCAGATCACCGGTTTTGTCGACGACCTCAGCGCGCACGGCGTGACGGGTTGGGCATGCGTGCCGGGTTCCGGCCAGAGTGTCGCCGTGTCGGTCTTCGCGGGAGCAGCGCTGCTCGGCACCTTCCCGGCCCACATGGACCGGCCCGACCTCGGTCCCGTCTGCGGCGGCAGCACGGCCCATGGCTTCGGCATCTGGTTCGACCCCACCATGCAGGCCCAATTTCTTGGTCAGACTTCGCTGACAGTGTCGGCCTCGGCGCCGGGTCTGAGTCCCCGCACACTGCCCGCGTCAAATCCGTCGGGGAAAAATCCGGCTTCGATGCCGTCAGGCGGCGTGTCGGGTTTCGATCAGAGAGGCAGTCTTTTCGGCACCCTCGCCTTCCCCGGTGGCACGCCGCCCTCGGTCGAAATCTATTCCGGTGGTCCCGCCACAGGCGGCGGAACGCCCTGGGGCCAGGTCGCCCTGCAGCGCATGGGTCCCTATGCGGCACAGTTCGTGGCCTCGCCCGCCCTTGCCGCCACCGGACCGCTTTTCGCCTATGCTGCGGATCGATCGGGAGCGCTCGTCCCGCTGCTCGGCGTGCCACCGGCAACCAGTGCCGCGTCGCTGAGCCAGACCGTGCCCTTCGGCGTCGCGGTTGCGCAATCGGGAAACCACTCCGGCATCACCAATACCCTGTTCACCAGCTGGATTGCAGAGCCGGAGAATTTCGGCGGCCTGTCGGGCGGAATTACATTCAGCGGCAACGCGCCGGCGTTTTCCGAAGCGTTGGTGACCCTCGGAACGACGCCGGACCTGCAACCCGCCTGTACTGCAAAAAACGGCTCCTGGCCCGCCACCGCACCCCCTTTGACGAGGCTGTGGGCCGCTATCCTGAAAAGCACGTCCGGCGCAGGAACGCCGGTCACGCTGCCGGTCGATTTCGCATTGCCGCTTGCCAAGCCGTTGAGTGCGAACAATCAAGGCGCCTGCCTCGCAGCCCTGGTCAGCGCCGGCTATCCATACCTGGATGCGAGCGCCGCCCGCTACAGCCACACGACACTGGGTCTCACCACCTGGCTGACACCGAACAGCCAGAGCGATCCCGGCGTGTTTGCCCTGGGACTCGGCGGCGAGTTCAAATTCATGACGGGGGGCGCCCAGCCGCTCGCCACCTTCGTCGGCATCAAAGCGTCACGCGCGCTTTTGGTCGATGGCATCGCGGGGGCGGTCAGCGCCTCCGCGGTTGCCGGTGCACCCGCCGGATCGGGGTGGCTGCCGGTGCCGGCCGGCTTATGGACCGTAACGACGAGCTTCGACTATTTTCCGGCAAGTCTGTGCGCCAGATCCGGCTTCATCGTGCAGCCGTCGAACGGCACCTATTCCATCATCCGCAAGGCAACACCCGCGTTGTTCACGATACCAGCGGGCGCCAGCGACGTGTTCGACCTTCCGCTCTGGGGTAGCGGAGCGGTTCCGATACAGTTGGCTGCCTACAAGAGCTTCACCAATAAGCTGAACCGGATCCTACCGAACCTGCAACTGGCGGCGGGAGATTGCCTGATCGCGTTTCAAACCATGCAGCCATCGTCCGGGCAAGTTCCCGGCGCAATCGATTACGAGAACCAATCGACCGTTTATATACGGCTGGCCCAATAATGCAGGCGCATTATGTGGACGCATTATGGGCAGGGGGGGGACTCTACCCGATGCCGCGCACCACGGGGATTTCCAGATCCTTGATCTTCTTGCGCAACGTATTGCGGTTCAGCCCGAGCATGGCGGCCGCCTTGATCTGGTTTCCCCGTGTCGCCGCCAGCGTCATGCGAATCAGCGGCCGCTCCACCTCTGCAATGACCTGGTCGTAGATGTCGCGTGTCGGCATACCGTCGGCGCTCCCCGCGAGCACCTGGCGGATATGACGCTCCACGGCATGACCGAGCCCGTCGCCGGCATCGGCAAAGCCGGGCTCGGCACAATGCAGCTGCGGCTCGCTCAGCTCCGCCGTGATGACATCGCCAGTGATGATCTCCTGCGGTGTCAGTGCCGCCAGCCTGCGCATCAGGTTCTCGAGTTCGCGCACATTGCCCGGCCAGCGGTAGGACCGCATGATTTCGATCGCACCACCATCGAGCGATTTCGCCGGCAGGCCGGTCTCGCGCGCCTTGTCCAAAAAATGCCTGGCCAGCACAGCGATGTCCTCGGCCCGCTCGCGCAGCGGCGGCAGGCGGATCGGAACCACGTTGAGCCGGTAGAACAGATCCTCGCGGAACTGCCCGGCCCGGATGGCCTGGCGCAGATCGCGGTGGGTCGCCGCCACGATGCGGACATTGGCGCGGATCGGCTGGCGTCCGCCGACGCTGGTGAATTCGCCTTCCTGCAGCACGCGCAGCAGACGTGTCTGCGCTTCCGGCGGCATGTCGCCGATCTCGTCGAGAAACAGCGTCCCGGCAG
>CAZZVF010000065.1:0-11477 GCA_964657355.1 uncultured Buchnera sp. | reverse complement strand
TGCTGGGCGGCCTTGTCCTGTTGCAGCAATACGTGGTTCCCGGGATCGTGCCCGGATAGCCGCTTGCCTAGTTGGTCAGGCGGGCCGGGCTGCCAACCGCGACGGACAGCAGCTTGCTGAGGCCTGTCTGGATTTCGGCAGGGGTACTCGCGGAGATGAAGTCGTCGGGGATCGTGGCGCAGGCCTGCAACGAGGCTGCCATTGCTGGAGATGCTGTTCCGTTGATGTAGGGCGCTAATGCCTGGTTGAACAATAAAACCTGCGGGTAGTCGGTCGAATAGGTCGTGTAGAGCACGTAGACCGTGTAGCCCTTGTTTTTCATCGCCTGACAGTTTGCCGGGTTCATCGGCCCTTCTGTCGTGGGAATCGAACGGCTTCCATAATCGGCCATTCCGTCCGTGACGATGATCAACGCCTTGCGCGGCGTGAGTGACGTTGTGCCGTCACCGGCCTGTGTCGTGATCGCGTTCATAGCCGTCATTGTCGATGGAAAATCTGTGTTCCCATTGTCGATCACGACGGGCGTGGTGTTCGCTTGGACGAAGGGGATAGCGGCAGAGAGGTTGGTGAAGCCTTCAGGAACGATTGTCTTCAACGGGAAATACGTGGGATCGCCAAAACTGAAGACGCCCACGCCGAACTGGTTAGGAAATCCCTCAAGCGCAATCATTTGGTTAATGGCCACTTGGGTGGCGCTCTGAAGCACATCCCACCGCAGTTGCAAGTTCGGGAGCTGCTTTCGCGCAACGGTATAGTAATCCGGCACGAAGGGGTTGGCACTCCAGTGGCAGGCAAACGCACATGGATACTGTCCGAGATTATTTGCACTTTGAGGCATCACCACTCCAGGAACATTGACCAACAGGGCCGCCAGCCGCTGGATGTCGCCCTCCGTCGCGCCGATCAGCATCGACGAGGAATTATCGAGCAGAAAATCCACATTGACGAAGCTGTTTGTCGCAATCGTGGCGGAGGCGCTACCGACAGCATTCCATGTCTTGATGTGAAAGAGGCCACCGAAATGCGTTGGGACGCTTGCCGTGTACGAAACGGTCGATGTGAATGTGCTCGTCGTCGTATTGAACGCGACCGGCGGGATATTCAGGTTGGTAACCGTGCCGGTCTGCAGAATGCCGAGCTGTGCGTTGAACCATTGCTGGCCCGCCTGTGCCCCGTTGACCCCTGCCACGGCGTATGTCAGGCCGCTGAGGTAATTCGACGACGCGACGCGCACCGCGTGAATGGCGCCCGAATCGGCCGCCAGGCTAAGCTGGGATTGGGCCTGGATATAGAAACTGTAGTCGACGGAAAGGCCGACCGCCATCATCAGCGGCACCGCGGTGGTGGCAAAAATGATCGATACGGCGCCTTGCGGGTCGCGCCCGAGACCCGATCGCCTGGAACGCCGGTTGGTGAAAAGCATAGCGAAAAAATTCATGGGAAACCGGCACATTTGTTTGCGCCTCCGGCCGCGTTCGCGATGTCGTATCTGGTGTATTGCTGCGCTACGGTCTTGGCTGGATCGCCCGTGCGCACGGACCAATAGCCGGTCGCCCAGAAATCGAGCGGTCCGGTGAGAAATCTCAGGAACATCGGCGTGTACTGGTAATGCACATCGGCCACCAGGATCGGGTCCGGTGCCGAAATATTCAGCGTGCGCAGCACGGTCAGCGGCGTCTGGGTTTTCGTCAGCTGCTGCGTCGGCGCGACCTGCGTCGGATTGCCGCAGGCCCGCACCACCTGGGTGAAGCCGCTGACACCTCCGGTGCCACGGCTATCCTTGTAGGGCACGCTCCAGGCAACCGAGGCGGTGTAGGGGCAGGGCACCAGCGGCAGCGGAACGCAGATCGGGTTCGTCTGCGTGAAGGTGACAGACGTCAGCGTCACCGAACGCTGCCCCTGTTCGATCCCGTCGCGAAGCCAGGGCATTTCCGCGTAAATGGCGGAGGTCGTTTCCTGCACCTGTTCGACGGTGAGTGACGTCGTCTTGTCCGGCTGGACGGAAAGGATGCTGGCGGACACGGGGATGGTATGCGCGGCGTTGTACACCTGCTGCCAGAGAATGATGCCTTTCGACATGTCGAATACGCCGGCGACCATTAGGAACATGACAGGCGCAATCAAGGCGAATTCCAGCCCTGCCACCCCTCGCGTCGCCCGAAGAACACGCTTCAAACGCACACGCATCAGGCAAACCCGCTTCATGCAAACACGTCTTGAACTGCCGACTTCAGCATGAGGGGGCGGCACCGCCCGATATAACGCCGACAGGCGGATAGCCCTCTGTCACCATGCCGGTGGTCGACAACGTCGCATGCACCGGAGAGCCGTTATACGTCACCGAAAACAAACGCGGCAGCAGGCCACCGACAAGGCTCGGACCGATATAAATCGCGCTGACCAGAAGCAGTTGGCTCGGTCCGCTGTTGCAGAAATCCCCGCTTTGATAGCCGACCAGGTTCAGCGTATTGCCAACGGTAGGGATCTTGCCGTCGGTATAGGTCCAGAAATCCTGTGAGCCGGTGAAACCGAGCTTGGTGACCTTGATATAGACCCGGCTGCCGCATTCCAGCAGCCCATGCAGATCGGGGCAGAGGTATTTCGTGATGAAGTCGTTCGCATTCTGCGCGTTCTGCGCATTGCCCGTCTGAATCTGCCGGGCCGCCTGATGAACCCCCGCGTCCAGCGCTTCCTGAGTAAAGAGGTCGTACGACAATTCAAGGATGAACAGCATGAACACGAAGAGGGGTACGGCCAGAATAGCAAATTCGAGCGCCACGGTACTGCGTCGGTCGCGCGCTAGACCATGCTTGCGCGCCGCACCCTTGCGCCCCCTGGGCCGGCCCGAAATGCCTGACGTCCGGGTAACGCTCGACCGGCCAGACACCAGGGGGCCTGCAGCGTTACGGCACAGGAGCGGCGGCATCCAGTCCTCTAAAATTAGATCGGTCCGGGATGCTAATAAACTAGATTACTGCAGTTTGCAACCCCAGGATGAGCGAGTCTGACGCTAAATCGTGATAGTTGCAAACTTCCTACCCGCGCGGCCGAGGCGGCCTCGGGTTACGTCCAGGCCAATCGGCAATGTGGTACTCCAGGTTTCCGGCAATGCGCTCGTCGATCGCACGACCGCTCACCGACACGCCCGCGTCGTGCACGGTGGCCACATCGCCGGACACCAGCGGGTGCCACCAGGCGAGGCCGCGGCCTTCCTCGATGCGGCGGTAGGCACAGGAGGGCGGCAGCCAGTCGATCTCGGCCAGCCCTTCGGGAGTCAGGCGCACGCAATCCGGAACCCTGCGGCGACGCCGTGCATAGTCGGTGCACTGGCAGGTTTGCGTGTCCAGCAGGCGGCAGGCGACATTGGTCCAGGCGATCTCGCCAGTGTCGTCGTCACGCAGCTTGTGCAGGCAACAACGGCCGCACCCGTCGCACAGCGACTCCCATTCCTCCGGCGTCATTTCCGCAAGGGTCTTCGTCTTCCAGAATGGCGCCATGATGCGAAGATAGGCGTTCCCGCCGCGTATTGCGACCGAAGGCGCGCTGCCTTAGGCGCCTTGATCCAATGTCCGGCGCAGCCCTTCCTCCAGCAGGATCGATGCGGACACGCCGAGCTTCGATGTCGCATGCGATGGATCGCCGACTGACCGCCGTATGTCGCCCGCCCTTGCGGGGCCCGGCTCGACCCTCGGCGATGCGTTGCACAGCGTGCCGATGATCTGTGCCAGCGACAGTATGGTGGTCTCGCGTCCCGTGCAGACATTGGCGACGTAAGCACCCGGCGCCGGTTCCAGATGTCTCATCGAGGCGAGCAGATGCGCCACCACGTCGGCGACGAAGACGAAGTCGCGGCTCTGCAGACCGTCGCCATGCAGGGTTACCGGAATGCCCCGTCCGATGCGATCGGCGAAGATCGAGATCACGCCGCTATAGGGCGATGCCGGGTCCTGCCTCGGGCCGAACACGTTGAAGAACCGCAGCCCGAAACTCGGCACGCCGTGCACGCCCCAGCCTACGGCTGCATGCAGTTCGGAGCCATACTTGTCCGCGCCATAGGCGGTCTGCGGGGCGCAGCCCAGCCGCTCCGTGGCGACCCGGTCTCCGACATCGCCATAGACCGCGGCCGAGGAGGCGTAGACGACTGGAAGATAATGCGCTCGGCACGCATCGAGCACTGAGACGGTCCCGGTGAGGTTCACCCGATGGGTTCCGGCCCAGTCCTGGTTGGCGCGCGCCACCGAGGCGATGGCGGCCAGGTGAAAGCATCCGTCGGCGCCATCCAGCGCGTCCGCCAATGCCTCCGTGTCACAGATGTCCGCCTCGATGAGCATGCTGCCAGGCGGCACGTTCTCCCGCTTTCCGGTAGACAGGTCGTCCAGCACGCGCACCTGGTGACCGCAGGCCAGCAGTGCATCAGCCAGGTGCGAGCCGATGAAGCCGGCACCGCCTGTCACGACATAGAGGGCCAATATGCATCTCCTGATGATCCGGCCTTGCCGCAGGCCCGAAAATGTTGGTTTGCCGGCACAAGCCGGCTGTGGATACCGGGCGACACCAATTGTGTTCCTCGCCTTTCTTTACCAGCGGACGCGCGTCTGGCTACAAGATAGTGCAACCTGGAGTAGGATGTGACGACCGAAACGAACATCGAGGGCGCGACGGGTAACGCTTGCGCCGTGATCCTTGCCGCCGGCCTGGGTACGCGCATGAAGTCGGCGCTGCCGAAAGCGGCTCATCCGATCGCGGGTCGCCCGATGCTGGTGCATCTTCTGGCCGCCTGCGAAGGCGTCTTCGACCGCATGGCAGTCGTCGTCGGGCCTGGCATGGACCTTCTGCAGAAGCTTGCGGCGCCGCATCCTTGCGTCATCCAGCATGACAGACTTGGCACGGCGCATGCGGCACTGCAGGTACGCGATCATTTCGGCAACGGCGAGGTTGCGATCCTGTTCGCTGACAATCCGCTGATCCGCACCGAAACGCTGCGCCGATTGATCTGCAGCAGGCGTGACAGCGGGGCCGGCCTGGCATTGATGGCCATGCGACCGGCCGATCCCGCACGCTACGGCCGCATCGTGCAACAGGACGGCGCCGTCACGCGCATCGTCGAATGGGCCGATGCGACCGAGGCCGAGCGCGCGATCGGGCTGTGCAATGCGGGTGCGCTGTGCGGACCGGCGCACCGGCTGCTTCCCTGGCTGGACGCGATCCGGGCGGACAACGCAAAGGGTGAGTACTACCTTACTGATCTGGTGGGCCTCGCCGTAGCCGATGGGGCACGGGTGATTGCCGTCGAGGCACCCGAAGACGAATTGCGCGGCATCAACTCCCGCAGCGAACTGGCCGACGCCGAAGCGGTCGTGCAGCGCAGGCTGCGCGCGGCAGCCATGGATGCGGGCGTGACGCTGACGGCGCCCGAGACGGTGTTCTTCTCGCACGACACGCGGCTTGCGGCGGACACCGTCGTCGGGCCGCACGTCGTGTTCGCAGCAGGCGTTGATGTCGAAGGGGCCGCGGAAATACGCGCCTTCAGCCATCTCGAAGGATGCCGCGTGCAACAGGGCGCGATCATCGGACCCTACGCGCGGCTGCGTCCCGGGACGGCGGTCGGTGCTGGCGCGCATGTCGGCAATTTCGTCGAGCTGAAGGCGACCGATCTTGGCGCCGGGGCCAAGGCGAACCATCTCGCTTATCTCGGCGATGCCCGGATCGGTGCGGGCGCGAATATCGGGGCCGGCACCATCACCTGCAATTACGATGGATATGCAAAACATCGCACCACGATCGGCGAAGGCGTGTTCGTCGGCTCCGACAGTGTTCTCGTGGCGCCCCTCACCGTCGGCGATGGCGCGTTCGTCGCGGCCGGCAGCGTGATCACGCATGACGTGCCGGGCAACGCGATGGCATTCGGCCGCGCCCGGCAACAGGATTTTCCCGGTCGCGCGGCGGAGTTTCGTGCGCATCGTAGCAAGGACGGCAAGTAATGTGCGGCATCGTAGGCGTCATCGGCAAGGCAAATGCGGCGCCGTTGCTCCTCGAAGGCCTGCGCAGGCTCGAATATCGCGGCTACGACAGTGCCGGCATCGCCACCTTGTGCAACGGCCACATCGAACGCCGCCGCGCCGGTGGAAAGCTCATCAACCTCGCCACTGCCCTGGATGCCCAACCATTGCCCGGCCTCACCGGCATCGGCCACACGCGCTGGGCGACGCACGGGGCGCCGACCGAGAGCAACGCACACCCGCACGGCACCGCACGCGTCTCCATCGTGCATAACGGCATCATCGAGAACCATACTGCCTTACGCGCGGAACTCGAGGCCGAGGGGCAGGATTTTTCCAGCGAGACGGATACCGAAACCGTCGCCCAGCTGATCGACCATCTGCTCGGGCAAGGCATGGAGCCGGTGCAAGCCGCGAGCCACGCCTTTTCGCGCCTGGAGGGCGCCTACGCACTCGCGGTAATCTTTGCAGGACACCCCGAGCTTATCGTCGGCGCGCAGCACGGGGCGCCGCTTGCCGTTGGCTACGGCGATGGCGAGATGTTCCTCGGCTCGGACGCGCTGGCGCTGGCACCCCTCACCAGCCGGATCGCCTATCTTCGCGATGGCGACTGGGCCGTGCTGTCGCGCGACTCCGCTGTGTTCCACGATTCAAGCGGTGCGGTGGTCGAACGCGAAATCAAGCGTACCGCCTTGTCGGGTGCGGCGATCGGCAAAGGTGCCTTCAGGCACTACATGGAAAAGGAACTACACGAGCACCCCGCGGTGATCGGCGACAGCCTGCGCCGCATGGTCGACCCGGGCAACCGCGCCGTCGTATTGCCCGATCTGGGCTTCGATATCGCGGAGATTTCGCGCATCAGCATAACGGCGTGCGGCTCGGCCTATTACGCCGGGCTGGTCGGGCGGCACTGGTTCGAGAGCATCGCGCGCATTCCGGTGGACGCCGATGTCGCCAGCGAATTCCGCTACCGCGATCCGCCGATGCTGCCGGGCGGCCTCGGATTGCTGGTGAGCCAGTCTGGCGAAACCGCCGACACGCTGGCGGCGCTGCGCACGCTGCGCGCCGGCGGACAGAAGATCCTGTCGGTGCTGAACGTGCCGGAAAGCACCATGGCGCGGGAGAGCGACGCGGTGCTGGAAACCGTTGCCGGCCCCGAAATCGGCGTCGCCAGCACCAAGGCCTTTACCGCGCAGCTTTCGGTTCTCGCCTGCCTGGCACTGGCATTTGCCCGGGCGCGCGGCACCATCGATGCCGATCGCGAGGCCACGCTCACCGACGCACTGCTGCGGGTTCCCGGCCATGCTGCGGAAATCTTGGCCGAAGGCGACGCCCATGTGCAGCGCATTGCAGCCATCGTCGCCGAGGCACGAGACGTGCTTTATCTCGGCCGCGGCGGCTGCTACCCCGTCGCCATGGAAGGGGCGCTGAAGCTCAAGGAAATCAGCTACATCCACGCCGAGGGCTATGCCGCCGGCGAGATGAAGCACGGCCCGATCGCGCTGATCGACAAGACCGTGCCGATCATCGGCATCGCGCCGTCCGGGCCGCTTTTCGAAAAGACCGCTTCCAACCTGCAGGAAGCCCATGCGCGCGGCGGCCAGATCATCCTGCTGAGCGACCGCGAAGGCGTCGCCAAGCTCCGCCATATTGCCGTGGACACGCTCACCTTGCCGGAGTGCCATCCGTTCGCCGCACCCATCCTCTACAGCATCCCGGTGCAGTTGCTCGCCTACCACGTGGCCGTGCTGAAAGGCACCGACGTCGACCAACCGCGCAACCTCGCGAAGTCCGTTACGGTAGAATAACGGAGTTCAGCGGATCAACTCCGGCTCGGCGCCAAGAGCCGGTAGCGCATCGTCCTCGAAGATGAAGTCGTGGGCCTCGGGCGCCACCACGGGCGCCTCGCGGCGGCCGATTTCGCGTGCGACCAGCCGCTGCGTGATGGAGGCGAACGCCAGCACGATATAAAGCAGCTCGAAATAGCCCATGCTGAGCGCCGCACCCGAAACCAGATAGACGATCAGCGACAGCCGCACCATGCCGGCGAGGTCGGAAGCCCAGACCAGGTCCGCATGGCCGCGCACCATGCGCCGGATCCGGCCGCAGGCGCGCATCGATACGCCGATCATGGCCAGGAAGATGAACAATCCCGTGAAGCCGAGATCGCCCAGCAACTCGAAATAGATGCTGTGTGCAGCACGGCCATATTCATCCGGCGGCGAGCTCGGAACGAAGTCGAGTGTCGCCAGGTCGCGCTGGTAGCGGACCCAGACGGACGTATCCTGGATGGCATGAAAGCCGCCGCCCACGAGCGGACGCTCCATGGCGAGCAGCGTGCTGATCTTCCAGGCAGTTACCCGCTCGAGGAACGATCCGTCGTCCTGCGTCGCCGTATGCAACGTGTTGATACGCTCGAACCACGACGCGGGAGCGGCCTGCATCAGCACGATGGCGCCGACGGCGACCAATGCCATGTTGCGTATCTTGTTGCGGTTTAGCAGGATCAGGCCGACGGTGAATGTGACCAAGCCGAGAAACCCGCCGCGCGAATAGGTGCCGACGATCGCCACCACGCACATCGCCATGGCAAACATGAATGCCAGGCGGGCAATGCGCGCCTTGCTGGTCTGGAACAGATACAGCAGCAGCGGCAGGGTCATCGCCATGGCGAGGGCGAAGGCGTTGTTGTCGCCGTAGGCCGCCAGGCCCTCAACCTTGTGGCCGCCGCCGCTCAAAAGAACCTTGAACCCTTCTGCGACACCACTGAGCGACAGCGCCACCGCGGCGGCGATGAGTGCCGATTGTAGGCGCGCCCGGCTGGTCAACACCGCACTGAGGACGAACGCCAAAGCGAGAATCTTCAGGAGCTTACCGTAAATATCCCAGTTCAGCTGTTCGGCGGTGACTGCGTAGGACGCAGAAACATAGCCGAGCATTCCGAGCGCCAGCATCAGGAACAATGTCTTGTCGAGGTAGAAGCGCCGACCGGATTTTGTGAACAGCAGCGAGACGAGCGTGATGCCGGAAATCAGCTTGCTCAGCGGAATCGCGGTCATGAAGCCGAACAGGTATTCGTCCGGCGACGCGAGCGCCAGCCAGATCCACATCATTGCGCCGATATGTGGAAAACGCATCACCGCCGGCAGGCAGGCGAGGAAGAACCCTAGGAACGCGACGTCGCGCATGGCTCAGGAAAATAGTTCGAAGCGAGGCTTAGGCTTCGCGAGATCGTCGCATTCGGCGCCCGGCTTGTAGTCGAACAGGCTCATGTGACTCAGCTTGGTGGTCGAGCGTTCGCGGCTCACCGACCAGACGATGAGCACCAGCATGACGAACAGGTCGGCGACGAAAAGGGCTGCTTCCATGCGCTAGTTCGTGCTGCCGTCGCCGTGCAGGGCAGTGGCCGGTCCCGCGAGCGTGTTCCCCTTGAGTGTGGCTTCCGTCGCGGTGACGTTCAGGACAAGCACCGTGTGGTAGTCGCCGTCGTTGCGGAATTTGTTGCCCTCGACGGTGATTTCCGGCGTCGGCTGCATGACGCCTTCTGCGCCGATGGAAATAGCCGCCGTGTGGTTACCCGACCGCGGGCCCTTCTCCAGAATGTTGTTGCGCACGATCAGAGCCCCCCCGTTCGGCGCCTCGATCAGGTAGCTTCCGGTACCGTCGGGGCCTTCGGCGATATCACAACCGATCACCACGGTTCGTCCCGCGCGAGACTTGATGTCGTGGCCCTGACGCGTCTGCCTGAACACGCTGTCCTCGACACGAAGTTCGGCGATGTGGCCGGCATAGACCCCATGCGCACAGGCATCGCCGCACACGCCGTTCTTGGTGAAGGTGCTATGGCGGACCGTCACCACCGACGCCGGATCGTTGCTCGTCAGAATACCGTTCTGATTGTTGATGAACTGCACACCTTCGACGGTGAGGTTGGTACCCTCCGAGCGTATGCCCGCGCCGTTGCCGTCGGGCACGCGCGCGCGCGTCAGCGTCAGGTTGCGCACCGTGATGTTGCTGCCGGCCACGACCAGAAGCGCTTTGCCCTCGCAGGTCTTGTCGGTCAGCACCACGCCGGAAGCAGGTCCGCTACCCTCCACGGTCAAGTTGTTCGCGTGCAACACTGCGCAGTCGAAATACTGTCCGGGCGCCACGACGATATGGTCGCCGTCCGACGAAGCTGCGGCCGCCGCGGAGACGGTCGCATACTCTTTACCGGCCCCCACCGACAGGGTGCCGGCCCACGCTTTGGCGTATCCAGCCTGCGCCAGGACAAGGACGGCAAACGCGGCAAGAGTACGATACAGGCCAGGGGCGCTCTTCATGTCTGCGATTTACCAGGAAGCGGCCCTGAACGCTACGGCGGCGCGTGCTTGCGCATGGCAACCGCCTTATCTATGCGGAACGCAGGCTTGGCTCATCCAGGCTGGCGCTTTCGACTATCGGCAGGCCTGTTTCAGCCGAACGAGCTTTTAGGATTTGAGCGCCATGTGCGGGCTGGCCGGCATTTTCCACGACGATCCCGAATCGCGTGTCGACCCCCAGTTGATCCGGGGCATGACGGATGCGGTCAGCCATCGCGGCCCCGACGGCGAAGGCTTCCACGTCGCCCCCGGCATTTCACTCGGCCACCGCCGCCTGGCCATCATCGATCCGGTCGGCGGGCAGCAGCCTATGTATAACGAGGATCATTCCGTCGGCATCGTCTTCAACGGTGAAATCTACAATTTCGAGGAATTGAGAACCGAGCTTGCCGCAATCGGCCATGTGTTCCGCAACCGGTGCGACACCGAAGCCATCGTGCATGCCTGGGAAAGCTGGGGCTCGGACTGCGTCCACCGGCTTTCGGGCATGTTCGCCTTCGCCTTGTGGGACAGCAGGAAGCGGCAGCTGTTCTGCGCCCGCGACCGGCTCGGCAAGAAGCCGTTCTATTATGCGCAAGTAGCCGGCCCCGGCGGCGGTGCACTCGTCTTCGGCTCTGAAATGCAGGCGCTGGCAGCCTATCCCGGCCTGGAACGCCGCATCGACCCGCACGCCGTGGAGGACTATTTCGCACTCGGCTATGTGCCCGATCCAGCAACGATCTTCACCGGCATCCACAAATTGCCGGCCGCGCACACCATGCTGGTAGAACGCCGGGAGGGCCGCCCCGGTCCTGCCCGGATTACGCTGCAACGCTATTGGTCGCCTCCGGTCAAAACCCAGGCTTGCAGCGCGCAAGACGCCAAGCCCGTCCTGCTGCGGAAACTCCGCGCCGCGGTCGGCGCACGGCTGGTCTCCGACGTCCCGCTCGGCGCATTCCTGTCGGGCGGTGTGGACAGCAGCGCGGTGGTGGCGCTCGCCGCAAGCCTGCGCAACACGCCGCTCGACACGTTCACCATCGGCTTCGACGGCGCCGAGGATGAGACGCCATATGCCACCGCAGTCGCCGAGCGCTACGGCACGCGCCAGCACAACGAACACGCCGCCGCCACCGACATG
>CAZZVF010000064.1:0-11491 GCA_964657355.1 uncultured Buchnera sp. | reverse complement strand
CATCACAGTCCTGTCGCCCCCTCTCCTCAAAGACCCTTAACAACTGGTTCTAAGGACTTGTCCTTAGCGGGATCCAAGGGTCATGCGAGCAGCGTGCCTTCGCACGACGCCTTTGGCCTTGCCTACCCACGACTCCCATCCAGTGCGGCCTGCAGCATGTAGGCGGCGGCCATTTGATCGACGATGGCGGCTCGTTTGGATCGGCTCATGTCGGCTTCCTGGATGAGGAAGCGGTTCACTGCGGCGCTGGACAGTCTTTCGTCCCACAGGGCGGTGGGCAGGTTTGTGCTTTCGGCGAGGGCGCGGGCCCAGTCTCGGGCGGCTTGTGCGGCTGGTCCGAGTGTTCCGTCCATGGAGAGGGGGAGGCCGACGACCAGTCCGTTGGCGCCTTCCTTGCGGGCGATTTTCAGGATTTCGGCGGCGGTTGTGGTGAGTTTGGTTCGTTTCAGGGCGGTGTAGGGGGTGGCGAGGAGGAGCGAGACGTCCGAGAGGGCGACGCCGATGGTGCGGGCTCCGGGGTCGAGGCCGAGCAGGCGTTGGTTGGGTGCGAGTGCGGCTCGCAATTCGGTCAGGTTGAACAGCGCCATGGGCCTCGTTATCGTCTGCCGGCCGACAGGCAGACAATGCCGCGGCTTTCACGCAATCGAGGTTCCATTCATGTCGCTCGATCCCGCGACCGTTCGGCGCATTGCCCGGCTCGCCCGCCTCCGTGTGGAGGACGATGAGATACCGCGCCTTCAGGGCGAGTTGAACGGCATACTGGGCTGGATCGAGCAGTTGCAGGACGTCGATGTGGAGGGTGTGGCGCCGCTGACGGGGGGCGCTTCGATTGCGTTGCGCCTGCGCCCGGATGCGGTGACCGATGGCGGCCTGGTCGAGGAGGTTCTGGCCAACGCGCCGGAGCGAAGCGGGAATTTCTTTACTGTGCCGAAGGTTGTTGAGTGATGCCGGATGGTTTGACCGATCTGACGATTGCGGCGGCGCGTGACGGGCTGGCGGCCAGGCGTTTTTCCGCGCGCGAGCTGACGCAGGCACATCTTTCGGGTGTCGAGGCTTTGGCGCGCCTGAACGCCTTCATTACGGTAACGGGCGAGGCGGCACTGGCGCAGGCGGATGCTGCGGATAAAGCGCTGGCAAGTGGCGAGGCGCGGGCGCTGACGGGCATTCCGCTGGCGATCAAGGATCTGTTCTGCACCAAGGGCGTGCGGACCACGGCGGCGAGCCGGATCCTGGGCAATTTCGTGCCGCCTTACGAGAGCACGGTTTCGGGCAATCTGCTGCGCGACGGAGCGGTGTTTCTGGGCAAGACGAATCTCGACGAGTTTGCGATGGGCTCGTCGAACATGACGTCGGCTTTTGGACCAGTGGAAAATCCGTGGAAGCGTGAAGGCGACGATGCGGCGGCGGGGCAGGGGGCTGTTCTGGTGCCTGGCGGGTCTTCCGGCGGGTCGGCGGCGGCCGTTGCGGCGCGCATTGCGATGGGTGCGACGGGGACGGATACCGGCGGCTCGATCCGCCAGCCGGCATCGTTCTGCGGCATTGCGGGCATCAAGCCGACTTACGGAAGGTGCAGTCGCTGGGGCGTGGTGGCGTTTGCTAGTTCTCTCGACCAGGCGGGACCTTTTGCGCGCAGCGTGCGGGATTGCGCGATTTTGCTGGGCTCGATGGCGGGGTTCGATCCGCGTGACAGCACGAGCGTCGATCGCCCCGTGCCGGATTACGAGGCGGCGTGCGGCCGCGGCGTGCGCGGGCTGCGGATTGGTGTTCCGCGCGAATATCGCAGCGACGGCATGCCGGAAGAAGTCGAAAAACTCTGGCAGCGTGGGCTCGACTGGCTGCGTGCGGCGGGTGCGGAGATCGTCGATGTTTCGCTGCCGCACACGAAGTATGGGCTGGCGACGTATTACATCGTGGCGCCGGCTGAGGCTTCGTCGAATTTGGCGCGGTATGACGGTGTGCGGTTCGGGCTGCGTGAGTCTGGCGCGGATCTGACCGAGCTATACGAGCATACACGGGCGGCGGGGTTCGGCGACGAGGTGAAGCGGCGGATTCTCATCGGCACCTATGTGCTGTCGGCCGGCTATTACGACGCCTATTACCTGCGTGCGCAGAAGGTGCGTGCGCTGATTCTGCGTGATTTTAACGACGTGTTTTCCGACGTTGATGCATTGCTGACGCCCACCACGCCATCGGCGGCGTTTGCGCAGGGCGAGAAGATGAACGACCCGATTGCGATGTATCTGAACGACATTTTTACCGTGCCGGCGAGCATGGCGGGCGTTCCCGCCATGTCCATTCCGGCGGGGCTCGATGCGCAGGGATTACCGCTGGGTTTGCAGGTGATCGGCCGCCCGTTCGACGAGGAGACGGTATTCGCCGTGAGCCAGGTGATCGAGGATGCAGCGGGATTCTCGCATGTGCCGGCGCTGCGTGCGGGGAGTTCGTCATGAGCTACAGCATCGAAGGCACCACGGGTGCGTGGGAGATCGTCGTCGGTCTCGAAGTGCATGCGCAGGTCATCAGCCGGTCCAAGTTGTTCTCGGGTGCGGCTACGGATTTCGGATCGGGGCCGAACACGCAGGTGAGTTTCGTCGATGCGGCGATGCCCGGCATGTTGCCGGTGGTGAACGCGGAGTGCGTGGCGCAGGCGGTGCGCACCGGACTTGGGCTCAATGCGCATATCAACATGGTAAGCCGGTTCGACCGGAAAAACTATTTCTACGCGGATTTGCCGTCCGGCTATCAGATCAGCCAGTTCGAGCATCCTATCGTCGGCGCCGGCAAGATCGAGATCGAGCTTGCGGACGGCAGCACGCGCGAGATTGGCGTGACGCGGCTGCATCTGGAGCAGGACGCCGGCAAGTCGCTGCACGACCAGGATCCGAAAAAATCGTTGATCGACCTCAATCGTTCTGGCGTGGCGCTGATGGAAATCGTCAGCGAACCGGATATAAGGGCACCTGAGGAAGCCGGTGCCTATCTGCGAAAGTTGCGTGCCGTGCTGCGCTATCTCGGCACGTGTGACGGCAACATGGATGAGGGCAGCATGCGGGCGGACGTGAACGTGTCCGTTCGCAAGCATGGCGAACCGTTTCGCACGCGCTGCGAAGTGAAGAACGTGAACTCCATTCGTTTCGTCATGCAGGCGATCGAGGCCGAGGCGCGCAGGCAGATCGACATCTATGAGGAAGGCGGCGATATCCGCCAGGAGACGCGCCTGTTCGATCCCGCGCGCGGCGAGACGCGCAGCATGCGGAGCAAGGAGGACGCGCACGACTACCGCTATTTCCCCGACCCGGATTTGCTGCCGCTCGTGCTGGACGAAGCGTGGGTCGAGCAGCTGCGGTCCGAGCTGCCGGAATTGCCCGATGCGAAACGGGCCCGGTTCGTGAGCGACTTCGCTCTGACATCCTACGACGCAGGCGTGCTGGTCGCGGAGCAGGCAACGGCCGATTTCTTCGAGAGCGTTGCCACCGGGCGGGATCCGCGCCTCGCTGCAAACTGGATCACCGGCGATTTCTTCGCAGCCCTGAACCGCACCGGCCGCAGCATCGAGGACAGTCCGGTGAGTGCTGCAAACCTGGGGGCGTTGCTCGACCTGATGGCCGACGACACCATCAACGGCCGCATTGCCAAGCAGGTGTTCGAGCAGATGGTGGAAACCGGCGATGCGCCTGGCGCGATCGTGGACCGCCTCGGCCTGCGCCAGGTCACGGATACCGGCGCCATCGACGCGGCGGTGGATCAGGTGCTTGCCGCGAACCCCGACAAACTCGCTGAATTCAAGAGCGGCAAGGACAAGCTGTTCGGCTTCTTCGTGGGCCAGGTCATGAAGGCCATGGCGGGCAAGGGCAACCCCGCTTTGGTGAACGAAGCGCTCAAGCAGCGCCTGTCCAACTAGAGCAGGAGATCGAGCATGCCGGCCGCGCACGCATGGCTTCGGCCAAGACTGGAAGCCCTCATGGCGGAAGCCGAAGCTGCGGGCATTGCGCGCGACGTTTCGATGGCCGTCATCACCGACCTGGTTAACGGCCCGCTCGCCGCACCCGTGCCACTGCCCGGCGAGGCCAATCCGAACCAGGACATCGGCGAACCCGATAGCGCAGCGAGCCCCGAATCGGGCGCCCACCCCTCGCAGCCCGAAGAACCCGCGGAAGGCGGCCGCCTGCAGGATCCGATAGGCAGTTGGGGCAACGCCAGCGGCGGGGTCGGTTATGGCGGCGTTTGACCCCCAGCCGGCTTGCCCCTAGAACCATCCTCGCAAACGTCGTGTTGCATCCCGGCGGAGGGGTGGCCGAGTGGCTGAAGGCGGCGGTTTGCTAAACCGTTGTACGGGGTCAACCCGTACCGTGAGTTCGAATCTCATCCCCTCCGCCAATTCCTTTGAAGTCGCGAACGTCGCGGAGCGGTGGTTGCTTCCGGCTTCAGCCTCGCAAGACAGCAGCCTCTGGCAGTGCGACGCTGTTGGAAGCTGGCACGTGGAAGCTGTCATCGACGGCGAACGACCAGGGATGACGCGTGCCGTCGTGGATGTTGAGGGCGGCTTCGCTCACCGGCGGTGAGAAGATGTAGCCTTGCAGCTCGTCCACTCCGGCTGTGATCAGGAACAGGCGCTGCGCTTCCGTCTCGACGCCTTCTGCCGTCACTTGCAGCCCCATCGCGTGGCCGAGCTGGGCGACTGCGCGGACGATCGCCGCGGCCTTGTCGCTTTGGTCGAGAGCTTCGACGAAGGTGCGGTCGATCTTGATGCGGTCCACCGCGCAGCGATGGAGATGGTGCAGCGAGGAAAACCCGGTGCCGAAATCATCCAGCGCGATGCTCAGGCCGGCAGCGCGTAACGTGGCGAGTTTACCTGCGACGGCATCAAGATCATCCATCAAGGCCGTTTCGGTGATTTCGAGCTCGATCCTGCCTTGGCCGATCAACGATGCATCGAGCAGTTCCATTACGCTGCTGACGTAAGCCGGATGACGCAGTTGAACGGGCGATACATTGATCGCCACCTTGAGCCTGGGCCAGCGCGCAGCGAAACCGAGCGCCTCCCGCAGGACCCATGCGCCCAGCGGAACGATCAGCCCGGTCTCCTCGGCGAGCACGATCATTTCCTGCACGGGCACTTGTCCCCGGGTCGGGTGCTCCCAGCGCAGCAGGGCCTCCACACCCGTAACCACATCGTCCACTGTGACCTTGACCTGATAGACGAGCGCGAGCTGATCGCGGCATCTGAGTGCCGTTTCGAGGTCCGTCTTGAGTTGCAGGCGATCGTGCGCCACGCGGTCGAGTTCGTCCGAGAAACAGCAATATCCATCGCGGCCGGCTGCCTTGGCGGCATAGAGGGCGACGTCGGCGCGCCGCATGAGTTCGCTCGGGTCGAAGGTTCCGCCTGGACCGAGTGCCATGCCGACACTCGCGCTGACATGGGCCGGACCGGTCGACAGCAGGAACGGGGTGCGCGCGCATTCGACGATATTGCTGCAGATCTCGGTCGGATCGGACTTGCCGGCCTGATACGGTGCCAGCATCGCGAACTCGTCGCCGCCAAAGCGTGCGACGGTCACATCGCCATCGACGATGTTCAGCATGCGCGCGCTAAAGCCGCGCAGCAGTTGATCTCCTGCAATGTGTCCCATCGTGTCGTTCACCATTTTGAATCGATCGAGATCGATGAAGAGCACCGCGAAGCTGTTGCCGCCCACGATCAGGCTCGCGAGCTTTCGTCGGAACAAACCGCGGTTCACCAGCGTGGTAAGGGTGTCGTGGGTCGCTGCGTGCTCGACGGCCTCTTTCATCTGCAGCATGCGCCGGACGGCACGGCTCTTTTCGCCAAGAGCATTGTTCGCGGGCACGGCGCACAGGAAGATCGAGATGAGAAAGGGCTGCACCATGCTCTGGCCGAGCAGAAATATGTGCGATGACAGGAGGGCGAGTGGCCCATACCCGCGAACGGTCAGCGCCACCGATATGATCGACGTGATCAGTATGGAGGTCAGCACCCATGCCGGTCCTGCCCGGAACGCCGTCAGGATGAGGATCGGGTAGATCAGCATAAAGGTCGGCGACCGCGTTATGGAGAACGACGCCGCGGTGAGGCATGCGGTGGCGACCAGCAGGAGCCAGCGCTCGAAGGGAGCGGCGTCGTATCGAAAGGCATCGCGTGCGCTGCCGATGCCCAAGAGCAGCGCGGGTGTCGCGATGAGCAGTCCGAAGCCGTCGCAGAGCGCCCATTGCGACCAGTCGCCGAATAGCTCGGCTGCGGTGGTCCCGGCCGGATCGATCAACTCGCCCAGGGCGGCTTCGATACCGGCGCAGGCGAGCGCCACGATCCCGAACGTCATGAGACGTCCAAATCGCGAAAGATCGATCCTGGCGCCGCAGAAATTGCGGGTTAACAGCGCGGTGGCAAGGCTGACCCCGATGTTGAGGGTCGGATAAAGCACGTCTTCGAACTTGGTGTAGTCCGAGAAGAAATTGATGACGAGGTTGATGCAAAAACAGGCCGCGACCACCGGGATGGCAAAGCTCGCGGGTAGGGTCAGCAGCGCGACGACCAGTACGCCGTTGGACGGCCAGAAAACCGAACTGTCGTGGGCGTCAAGGAAGGCAAGCCGGGCAACCAGAACAAGCACTGTGAACAGGGCAACCAGCAAAATCGCCGCACTAAGCTTGTGAGGCGGCCCCGGTGGTCGAAAAAGCTTCCAGCGCAGTCGCTTCATGCATGTCTCGCGGACGTAGAGCTCCAGATATCGGGGGGAAGCCTTGAGATTGCGTTAAGTGCGGCGGCCCTCAATGCGGCGTCGGATCGTTGCGACTGAACTTCCATCAACCGATTCAATTGGTCTGCGCCTTGTGGGCCCGTGCACACTAGCCACACCGGCCTCAGATCGTTCCGATTCCACCTTAGCCGCCCAAAACAGCCGGTCAACTCCCGTATAAGTGGTATAATAACAAAAAGCGCTACCCAGAGTTCGTATTCGAGTCTTTGGCGCGCCCTGTCGAACGTGGTGATTCGGGTCTTTCCGCGTGTGCCACGATTATTACCGGTCGACCCAGCGGCGATGGCCCAGCGCGTGCGAGCAAAGGCTAAGCCTCTTCGGCGGTCGGGAATCCCTGTTAGACTTCTTCTTTTGGTTGGCATATCCGATACTTGGCTTCACGGCTCCGACGCCAGGAAGCTGCCGGCACACCTTAACAAGGAAATTCCCATGTCTTGGAAAGCCCCGAAGGTCGTCGAGATTGCACTGGGTGCGGAGATCAACTCCTACGCCTGCGCCGAAGCGACGAAGTAGTCTGCCGGGCCGCCGCCTCTGGCCGGCGGCCCGTTTTTCTGACTTTGAGGGCGCTTCGCCACCGGGCGCCTCACCGCGCCAGACGATCGTCGCTCCCGCCGGCCCGTGCGTGTTCGCGCCTACAGTGCCGCGTCATTCTCATCCGAACATTTTGTCTCGTCGCCTGCGCTTTGATGGAGCGCCGCATCCTTCAGGCCGCGGAATCGGCATATCCTGTTCTATACAGTACGACCGCCTGGCAACGGGATCGGTGGACCCTGTATGATGATACTGGCGGTCCGCGCGCCTGACTGCCGGGGAAGACAACGATGCTGAACGGGGCGCCTGGCATGTCGCATCCACCGCAAACGGCCGAGGGACGCAGGCTTGCGGCATGTGACGCGGAGGGCTGGCAACGATGGGGGCCGTATCTTAGCGAACGGCAATGGGGGACGGTACGGGAGGATTACAGCGCTGCGGGCGACGCGTGGGAATACCTCACGCACGATCAGTCGCGTTCGCGCGCGTATCGTTGGGGCGAAGACGGAATCGCGGGTTTCAGCGACGAGCACCAGCTCTGGTGCCTGGCCCTCGCAGTCTGGAACGGGCGTGACCCGATCATCAAGGAACGCATGTTCGGTCTTACGAACGGTGAAGGCAATCATGGCGAGGATGCCAAGGAGCTCTGGTGGTATCTGGATGGGACGCCGACCCATTCGTACATGAAGATGCTCTACAAATATCCGCAGGCGGCATTTCCGTACGAGGAATTGCTGCACGAGAACGCGAGCCGGCGTGGCCGCGACATGCCCGAATACGAAATTGCCGACACCGGCGTGTTCGACGAGGGCCGCTACTTCGATGTCGTGGTGGAATATGCCAAGGCGGCGCCGCGTGACATCTTGATGCGCGTCACGGTGACGAACCGCGGGCCCGATGCGGCAACTCTCCATGTGTTGCCGCATTTGTGGGCGCGCAACACATGGGCATGGAAGGGCGACCTGGACCGGCCTTTGCTCAGGTTCGACGCCTCGGGGTCGGTCATCGCGACGCGGCCGGGTGCAGCGCCGATGCGTTTTTCGTCCTTGCAGCTTGCCAAGTTCGTGTTCTGTGAGAACGCCACAAATACGCGTCGCCTGTACGGCGTGCAGACCCCTGGCACGTTCAAGGACGGCATCAACGACTGGCTCGTCGGCAATGTCGCGAACGCCGTCAGCCCCGATATGGAAGGAACCAAATGCGCGGCGCATGTGCGGCTCGAAATTGCGGCGGGTGCGACGGTGTCGCTCAGGTTCCGCATGGCGCCGGCCGACGCTGCCGCAATGGATTTGGCCGCATTCGAGCGTGTGTTCGCAGCCCGTGTCGCCGACGTCGACGAGTTCTATGCCGTGCTGCAAAAGGACATTACGGATGCCGACGCCCGTGCAGTACAGCGCCAGGCGCTCGCGGGAATGCTGTGGTCGAAACAATACTATCATTTCGATGTGCGTCGCTGGTTTGCCGGCGATCCAGCCCAACCGGCACCGCCGGCTGCGCGCAGACATGGGCGGAACAGCGAATGGATGCATTTGAACAACGCAGACATCGTCTCGATGCCCGACAAATGGGAGTATCCGTGGTATGCTGCGTGGGATCTCGCATTTCACTGCGTCACCTTTGCGCTGATCGATCCGGCGTTCGCCAAGGGGCAGCTGATCCTGTTGACGCGCGAATGGTACATGCATCCGAACGGCCAGTTGCCGGCCTATGAGTGGGCGTTCGGCGACGTCAATCCACCGGTGCACGCATGGGCCGCGTTGCGCGTGTATCAGATGGACATGGCGCTGACCGGGCAGGGCGACCGGCCGTTCCTCGAGCGCGTCTTTCACAAGCTGATGTTGAACTTCACCTGGTGGGTGAACCGCAAGGACATCGAAGGCCGCAACATCTTCGAAGGCGGCTTCCTCGGCCTCGACAATATCGGCGTGTTCGACCGCTCGAAGCCGTTGCCAACCGGCGGCACGATCAGCCAGGCCGACGGCACCGCCTGGATGGCCATGTACGCCCTCAACCTTATGCGTATCGCGCTCGAACTTGCCGGTGGCGACGCCGTGTACGAAGATATCGCCACGAAATTCTTCGAGCACTTCCTGTATATCGCCCATGCAATGACCGATCCTGGCGACGTGCCGGGCGAGGCGGCACATGGTCTATGGGACGAGCAGGACCAGTTCTACTACGACATGCTCAACCTGCCGGACGGATCGCGTGTCCCGCTTCGCGTGCGTTCGCTGGTCGGTCTCATTCCACTCTGCGCGGTCGAAGTGCTCGACGGCACCGTCATGCAGAAATTTTCGGCGTTCTCCGCACGTGCGAAATGGATGCTGGATCACCGGCCGGATCTCGCTTCGCTCGTGTCCCGTTGGGGCGAAGTCGGCAAGGACAATCGGCTGCTGCTCTCGCTGCTGCGGCGACACCGGATGAAGGCGCTGCTCCGGCGCATGCTGGACGAGACTGAGTTTCTATCGCCCCACGGCATCCGCTCCGTATCCAAGGCACATTCATCCGACCCGTTCGAGTATGAGGCAAACGGAACGCGCTTTTCGGTGGATTACGAGCCGGGAGAATCAACCACGACTCTGTTCGGCGGGAATTCCAACTGGCGCGGTCCGGTGTGGATGCCGATCAATTATCTTCTCATCGACGCGCTCTACGAATACGAAAAGTTCTACGATCCCGACTTCAAGGTCGAGTGTCCGTCGGGCTCGGGCATCTATCTGGATGTGGGGCAGGTTGCCGCCGAATTGACGCGGCGGCTGACGAGACTTTTTCTCACTGGTGCGGATGGCTGCCGCCCTGTGCTGGGCCATCGCGCGCTGTTCCGCAAGCCGGAATTCGCCGAGCAGATCCCCTTCTTCGAATATTTCCATGGCGACACGGGCGAAGGGTTGGGTGCGATGCATCAGACTGGGTGGTCCGGGCTCGCCGCACTCCTGGTGCAACCCCGCAAGCGGGTTCAGGGCATGCTTCTTCCACTCGCAGACCAAATCAAGGACGGCTCGGCGCACCACTCAGTTCACGAAAAAGTGGGATAGTGTCACTGTCGCGTAATGCAACTTGTAGCCAACGCCGTTTATAGGGCCTTTGTTTCATGAGATTTCAGATCAACTCATGCTGGTTTGCAAAATAGCTCGCCTTTATTAGCGCGTTATCAGCCGACATTTTCGCGAGCGTCGCTTTTTTCCAAAAGTTTGTGCATCCGTCGTGCGTACTGGCCGCGATATTACAGGCGGCTCACCCGCCGCGCGCCTGCGGGCGTTTACCAGCCACACGGGGTTTTCCATGCCAGATACGAATAATAACGGCGAAGGACTGCTGGGGACCGGCCGCCGCGGTCTGCTTCGCAATGTGGGTCTTGGCGCCGCGCTTGCCGGCGCTACTGCGGCCGGTTTTCCGCGTCTCGCGCGCGCCGACGCTGCGCCGCAGGTTACGGACGTGGATATTCTGAATTTCGCTTTGAACCTCGAGTATCTCGAGGCCGAGTTCTACCAGCATGCCGTGTATGGCCGTGGATTACCCCATAGCGATACGACAGGCACGGGCACTCTTGGGCAGGTGACCGGCGGCTCGCAGGTGCCGTTTGCTGACAAGCACATCAAGGCCTATGCGCAGGAAATCGCCAACGACGAAAAGAACCATGTTCTGTATCTTCGTTCGGCCCTCGGCAGTTCAGCCGTTGCCCAGCCGGCGATCGACCTCGTCACGAGCTTCACGACGCTGGCACGCGCAGCCGGTGTCGTCGGCCCGAATGGCACGTTCAATCCGTTCGCGAGCGAGACTGCGTTCCTGCTCGGCGCCTTTATCTTCGAAGATGTCGGTGTCACCGCCTATCTCGGCGCGGCCGCATCAATCACCGACAAAGCCTATCTGACGGCGGCGGGCGGAATCCTTGCTGTCGAGGCGTATCACGCGGCGGCCGTCCGTGAGCAGATCATCCAGAACGGACTGTCCGTCCAGGCCGATCAGATCAGCGCATTGCGTTCGCAGCTTTCAGGCGCGGCGGATGACCAGGGCACCCGCCTCAACGGCAAGACCAACCTTGTTCCGACCGACAGCAACTCGCTCGCATTCCCGCGGACCACGACCCAGGTGCTGAACATCGTCTACGGCGGCGGTTCAGGCAGCGGCTACCTGTTCTTCCCGAACAAGCTCAACGGCACCATCGCCTAGAGCATCAGCCGGGCTGG
>CAZZVF010000063.1:0-11611 GCA_964657355.1 uncultured Buchnera sp. | reverse complement strand
GAGACGATGGCGTAGGTGATTTCGGCCGGGCCGCCGCCTCCGCGCAGGCGGAGGTTATGCGGGCGGACGAGGACGTTCACGCGGCCGTCCGCTGCGCGGGCTGCAGAGTGGTGCTGGAATTCCGGAATGTCGTCGAGGCGCAGGGCGCCGTTTTCGATCACGCCGGAGAAGCGGTTTGCTTCGCCCAGGAAGCTGTAGACGAACGGGCTGGCGGGTGTTGCTTCCAGCGCTTCGGGTGTGCCGATTTGTTCGAGTGCGCCGCCACGCAGCACGGCGATGCGGTCGGCGACTTCGAGTGCTTCGGCCTGGTCGTGGGTGACGAAGATGCTGGTGAGGCCGAGGCGGCTGTGCAGGGCGCGCAGCCAGGTGCGGATGTCCTTGCGCACCAGCGGGTCGAGTGCGCCGAACGGTTCGTCGAGCAGCAGCAATTGCGGGTTGGTGGCGAGGGCACGTGCGAGGGCGACGCGTTGGCGCTGTCCGCCGGAAAGCTGTGCGGGCATGCGACGTTCGAGTTCGGCGACCTGCACGAGGGCCAGGAGTTCGCGCACCTGCTGGGCGATTTCGGCGCGGCCGGGACGGGTGGCGCGCGGGCGTACGCGCAGGCCGAAGGCGACGTTTTCGAACACCGACATGTGGCGGAACAGCGCGTAGCTCTGGAACATGAAGCCGATGTTGCGGTCGCGCGCGGGGACTGCGGTGACGTCACGGCCGTGGATCGAGAGGCGGCCGGAATAGCCTTGTTCGAGACCGGCGATGATGCGCAGCAGCGTGGTCTTGCCGGCGCCGGAGGGACCGACGAGCGCGAGGAATTCGCCTTCGGGCACGGAGAGCGAGATGTCGCGCACCGCGGCGGCGGATGCGAAGTTGCGTGAAATGTGCTCGAGCTCGATCGTCATGCGTGCCCTCCTGCCGTCGGTTGGAGTGCCGTGTTTTGTCCGTTGCGCCAGTCGAGCAGGCCGCGCAGGCCGACCAGTGCCAGGGACACGGCAGCGAGCAGGCCGGCGAGCGCGAAGGCTGCGACGGTCTGGTAGTCGTTGTAAAGCGCTTCGATGTGCAGCGGGATGGTTTCGGTCTGTCCGGCGACGTGGCCGGAGACCACCGAGACGGCGCCGAACTCGCCCATCGCGCGTGCCGTGCACAACAGAATTCCAGAGACGAGTGCCCAGCCGACATCGGGCAGCGTGACGCGCCAGAAGCTCGCGAGAAATCCGGCGCCGAGCATGGTTGCGGCTTCTTCCGCGTCGCGGCCTTGCGCTTCCATGAGCGGCATCACGGTGCGGGCGACGAACGGAAACGTGACGAACAAGGTGGCGAGCACGATGCCGGGCAGAGCGAAGATGATGTGGATGCCGTGTGCTGCGAGGGCCGGGCCGAACCAGCCGCGCGCGCCGAACAGCAGCACCCAGACGAGGCCGGACACCACGGGCGAAACGGTGAGCGGCAGTTCGACCAGCACGAGCACGATGCCGCGACCGGGGAATTTGAATTTTGTCAGGGCGTAGGCTGCGAAAAGGCCGCAGACAGTGTTCACCGGCACGCAGATGGCGATGACCAAAGCGGTGAGTTCGACGGCGGAAAGTGCTTCCGGGTCGGCGATGGCGGCAAGTGCGGGGGCGATGCCCTGGCGGAACGCTTCGGTGAGCAAAGCTGCGAGCGGCAGGATGAGGAACAATGCGGCGACCGCCACGGCGGCGACGGTGAGCGCGATCTCGCCTGGGGTCAGGTATTTTCGTTTGCTGCTTGTCATGCGACCGCGCCGGTGACAGCGGGCAGGCGCTTGCGGGCGGTGTTGACGAGCAGCAGGCAGAGCATGGCGGCGACGAGCATGGTGAGGCCGATGGCCGAGGCGCCGCGGTAGTCGAATTCCTGCAGGCGGATGATGATGAGCAGCGGGGCGATTTCGCTGCGCATCGGCATGTTGCCGGCGATGAAGATGACGCTGCCGTATTCGCCGACGCCGCGTGCGAAAGCGAGGCCGAACGAGGTGACGAGGGCCGGTGCAATGGCCGGCAGCAGCACGCGGAACACGATGGACGCGCGTCGTGCGCCGAGGGTTTCGGCGGCCTCTTCCAGCTCGTGCGACAGGTCGCGCAGCACGGGGGCTGTGGTGCGAACGACGAAGGGCAGGCCTACGAAGATCAGGGCAATGAGGATGCCGGGCGGGGCGTAGGCGATCTTGATGCCGAGCGGTGCGAGGCGTGCACCGATCCAGCCGTTCGGAGCGTACAGCGTGGTGAGCGTGATGCCGGCGACGGCCGTGGGCAGTGCGAATGGCAGGTCGATTGCGGCGTCGAGCACGCGCCAGAACGGCGGCTGCACGCGCACCAGGACCCAGGCCAGCAGCAGGCCGAGGAACACGGCGATGAAGGCGGCGGCGAGGGCGGCTCCGAAGCTGAGGCGCAGCGCTGCGAGCACGCGTGGCTGGTCGATCGAGGACACGAAACCCGACAGGCCGTCTTCCCACGGGCGCGTAGCGAGGGCGGCGAGCGGGATCAGCACGACGAGCGACAGCCAGGTCGCGAGCACGCCGAATGACAGGCCGAAACCTGGCAGCGCGCCGCCGCGCCAAGCCCCACGGAGTGAGCCGAGTTTCGGGCCGCGTTGCCGCGGTGCGACGGCGGCTTCTATCATCGGAACTTCACGGGCGGGTTTTACTTGCCTGGCGTGTAGATGCGGTCGAACACGCCGCCGTCGGCGAATTGTTCGGCCTGCACCTTGGTCCATCCGCCGAGGCTGGCGACGTCGTAGGTTGTGAGCTTGGGGAATTGTTCAGCGTGCGCCGCGAGAACCTGAGGGTCGATCGGGCGGTAATGATGTTTCGCTGCGATCTCCTGGCCTGTGGGGCCGTAGAGGAATTGTAAATATGCGTGCGCTACCTTGGCAGTGCCGCGTTGGTTGGCGATCTTGTCCACCACGGCAACGGAGGGTTCGGCTTTGACGCTGACGGGCGGATAGACGGCATCGAACTTGTCGGCGCCGAGGTCCTTCGACGCGAGCAGCGCCTCGTCTTCCCAGGCGAGCAGGACATCGCCCTGGCCGCGCTGGACGAAGGTGTTGGTGGAACCGCGCGCGCCGGAATCGAGGACGGGCACGTGGTGGTAGAGATTGGCGAGGAAGGCCTCGGCCTTGGCTTTGGAGCCGCCCGGGGCGTGCAGCGCCCAGACATAGGCGGCGAGGTAGTTCCAGCGGCCACCGCTGCTGGTCTTGGGATTGGCGGTGATGACCTGCGTGCCATCGCGCACCAGATCCGGCCAGTCGTGGATGTTCTTGGGATTGCCCTTCCGCACCAGGAAGACGACCGTACTGATGTACGGTGTTCCATGGTTCGGCAGCTTGCTCTCCCAGGCGGGGTCGACCAAGCCGTGCCTGGCGAGTACGTCGACGTCGGCGGAGAGGCCGAGCGTCACAACGTCAGCCTGCTGGCCGTCGAGCACCGCCCTGGCCTGTGCTCCGGAGCCGTCGTGGGATGTGGCCACGACGACGGTTTCGCCCGTTTGAGCCTTCCACGCGGCGCTGAAGGCTGGATTGATCTCCTTGTACAACTCCCGCGTCGGATCGTACGAGACGTTGAGGAGGGTGGTTTGGGCTTGTGCCCGAAATGCGCATAATTCCACGCAGCCAAGTGCAAAACTAAAAATCGCGATTGAATACAAAGAATTAGGAGTGCTGCACCACGCCCGCTTCATTACGACGTCCCCCGCTTATGTGACGATATGTTTCACGCGGCGGAAGCGCGGTCAATTCAAATCTACAGCGGTGGCTCGGGTGATGAAACTCGGCCGTGTTTTCAAGTTGAAAGCTATGAACTAGGCGGGGGGCTGTTGTGCGTACGCCGGGCGTGCAGCTGGACCTGATTTTCGTCAGCGTTGACGTTGCGGAGCACACCGGCCGCTTGCGGACCCTCGGCGCCGGATCGGTCGGACGGAGTTTCAGACGATGCTTTATCAGTACCATGAATTACAGCGCCTGAGCCTCGAGCCGATGCGGATGATGGCGAGTTCGGCCTTGTCCATGCTGGACATGCCCGGCAATCCTTTGCGCGACACGCCGTTCGGCCGGGTCGCGGCCGCGGCACTCGACAGTTTCGAACACAACACGCGGCGGTTCGGCAAGCCGGCATTCGGGCACGCCCAGACGATCATCGACGGCGAAACCGTCGCCGTCACCGAGGAGATCGTCGACCGGCGGGCGTGGTGCGATCTGTTGCACTTCAAGCGTGACGCGGAACGTCCCCAAGACCAGCGGCTGCTGATCGTGGCGCCGCTTTCCGGGCATTACGCGACGTTGCTGCGCGGGACCGTGGAAGCGTTTCTGCCCGACCATGACGTGTACATCACGGATTGGACGAACGCGCGCGACGTCGCCGTGGGCGAAGCGGATTTCGACCTGGACGACTATATCGACACCGTGCGCGACCATTTGCGCCTGCTTGGCCCGGCCACGCATGTGCTGGCGGTGTGCCAGCCCGCGGTGCCGGTGCTGGCGGCCGTGTCGCTGATGAATGCGGATGGCGAGGCGGCTTCACCCGCGAGCATGACGCTGATCGGCGGCCCGATCGACACGCGCGAGGCGCCGACCGAGGTGAACGCGTTTGCCAAGAAGCACGATCTGCAGTGGTTCCGTACGCGCGTCATCGACTCCGTCCCGTTCGGCAACAGAGGTTTCTTGCGCCGGGTCTATCCGGGATTCATGCAGCTGGCCGGCTTCATGGCGATGAACCTCGACAAGCATGTCGAGGCGCACTGGCAGATGTTCCACCATCTGGTGGAAGGCGATGGCGAGTCGCTGGCATCCAAGCGCGCGTTCTACGAAGAATACAAGGCAGTGATGGACATGCCGGCGGAGTATTACCTGCAGACCATCGCAACGGTGTTCCAGGAACATCTTTTGCCACGCGGCATGATGACGTCACGGGGCCGGCTGATCGAGCCATCGGCGATTACCCGGACCGCGCTGATGACCATCGAGGGTGAACGTGACGACATCTCGGGCATCGGGCAGACGCGGGCCGCGCATGCGCTGTGCAGCGGCCTCGACGCTGCCAGGAAGGTTCACCACGAACAACAAGGCGTCGGCCATTACGGCCTGTTCAACGGGCGAAAGTTCCGGGAACAGATCAAACCGAAAATTTCCGCGTTTATTCGGGAGAATACTACTCAGGCGGCTCTCTAAGAGACCGTTTGAGAATGCGCGACGGCGGTCATCCAACGCGGTTTTCCTGCGCTCCGGTGCTCCCCTCTTTCAAGCTTTGGGCCACACGAGGCCGCTCTGCTCCGGTGCTCGGAAAGCCCCGCTGGACCGGCACCAAACGGTGCCTCTGACTCGCCGTCCCACATTCTCAAACAGTCTCTAACCCCATCGACCGTCCCGGTGTTTCAAATCGATTATGAAGCCACTTCCTCGGTAAGGATGCCGGAACCTGCTGTGAACTGCGCGCGGATCCACCGATCGGCGCGCGACGACACTACGCGATCCACAACCACGCCGAGACCCCATGACAGTAGCAGCGACGGCACGAACCAGACCCAGCCGAACCGAAGATCGCTGCCGCTCATGCGAAACAATCCGACGATCGAGAAGACAACGAACATGTGGGTGAGATAGATTTCATAACTCAGAACACCGTACGAGCGCAGCCAGGAGGTGCCTCTCGCAGCCGAACGCGAGCCCCAACCCGAGTGGAACGCTATCATTAACAACGCGACGCTGCCTGTCAGCACCAGCATCAGTCCGTTTCCAAGCAACCGGTTGAATGCGCTCTCCCACCAGAACAGGGATGCGAGAGCAGCCACGCCGAGCCATCCGGCCGCAGCCGCAATGATCCTGCTCGGCTTAGGCACGGCTTCGACCAGCAACGCTGCGCCCACACCCATGGCGATCGCGGCCATACCCGGAAGATACGCCTTCTCGCGCCATATCTCGGAAGCATGGGAGAGTGCATTCAGCGATGCCGGCAGGGAAAGTGCCAGCACGGCGAAGAATGCCGCCAGTCCAAGCTTGGTTCGACCAAGCACAAGGCACACCAGCGGGAAGGCGAGGTAGAAAACCTCTTCGATCGAGAGCGACCACAGCACGTCCCAACCGCCAGGCAGGTAGCCGGTCCGTCCTTCATACCAGTTCAGATGGAGGCCCAGGGCCGAGACGATTGCTCCCGCCAGCGACTGCCCATCACCTGTAATCGTGTAATCGGAAATTCCGAACAGATGAAGCAACGACAACGCCGCGACCAAAATAAGCAGACATGGCAAGATCCGCGCTGCGCGCATGACGTAAAATAATCCTGGTCGAATCTGAGACAGCCGTCCCCACCGGCGGATGCTGTTGCCGGCGATCAGAAATCCTGAAACCACGAAAAACACGAATACGGCCTCATAGCCGTCCCAGCTCAGCCCCGCCAGGAGAGGTGCCGGCACGATCGCGGACAGCCCAGTCTTCATCAACGGGATCCGCAACGCGGTGTGGTGAATGACGACCAGAATGATCGAGAGTCCACGTATAACGTCGATACCCGGATTGCGGCCCGAGCGAAGGTCGTGTCCGGCGGACGCAGGCATGTCTTTTCCCCGAGCACACGGCCCGCTCCCCATTCACTTCCGGCGCGCCGCCCACTTTACGTCAATCCACAGCCCGATGCCTGGCCGGTAAACCCCATCGCTCAACAAACCTGCTTGCGCGCGCTGCAGCGGGACAACAAAAACGCCGGCCTTCCTGCCAAGCGCATCCACCCGATAGAACTGCCGCGCCGCCCTCAAATAACAACCAACCCCTTTTTCCCGCCGCGCACCGCCGAACTATCCAGCCGCCGGTCCAGGCTCGCCAGCCGGCCGCCATGCGCCACCGCCAGCCCCAGCAGATACGTGTCCGTCACCGTCTTGTGGATCAGCATCCGGCCTGTATCAAACAAGGCCGCATCGAGCAGGCTCACATCATCCGGCCAGAACACATGCCCGTGCCGGCCGCGCAGCCTTGCGACGATTTCCGCCACCACGGCGGGCGGCCCTGGCGTGGTGGGATATTTGCCGTGCCCGACAATCCGGATCACACCATTCTCGGTGAGCGGGCAGGTGGCCCAGCTCTTACCCCCGGCCCCGGCAAACCATTCATGCACGTGATCGTGGCTGACATGCGCCGGATCGATCAAAGCAATCAGGACGTTGACGTCGAGCAGGAACGTCACGCCATCTCGTCACGCAGTTCGTTGACGATCTCCAGTGTAACCTGCGCCCGCGCATCGCTCACAGGAAGCAACGGCACCCCGTTCCGCTCGGCAGCCCTGCAGCCAGCCGCCTCGGACCGCCCCGCTTCAAACCGACCCGTCAGGGATCGACGCGCCAGCTCGGAGACGATCTCCCCGATCGTACGTCGTTGCTGCTCAGCCAACGCGCGGGCCGCGGTGACCACATCATCATCCAACATCAACGTCGTCCGCATACTGACCCCGCATCAAGCATCACGCATCAAATATGGGGTTTCGTAGATTTTTTCAATCCGTGTGGCGTTTGCACCCGAAAGTCGCCCCGATTAGACCAAGCCGCCACTTCAGCCGGGAAACACCGATGCCACACGACGACCTCCGCACCCGGATTGAAGCCTTGTGGGACAGGCGCGCCACCCTTTCCTCGGCCACCGGTGCCGAAGATCGCGCTCCTGTCGAAGCGGCCCTTGCGGGCCTCGACAGCGGCGAACTCCGGGTTGCCGAGAAACACGGCGAGACCTGGTCGGTGAACGCCTGGCTCAAACAGGCCGTTTTGCTCTCCTTTCGCCTCAACGACAGCGCACCCATGCCACTCGCCGCCGCCGGTGCGCCGGCCTTCGACAAGGTGCCGCTCAAGTTTACCGGCTGGGACCAGGCGCACTTCGCCCGGGCCGGCTTTCGGGCAGTCCCCGGCGCCGTCGTCCGCCGCTCCGCCTACGTGGCTCCCGGCGCCGTGCTCATGCCCTGCTTCATCAATGTCGGCGCCCGCGTCGGAAGCGGCACCATGGTCGACACCTGGGCCACCATCGGTTCCTGCGCGCAGATCGGCGCCAACTGCCACATCAGCGGCGGGACCGGCATTGGCGGCGTCCTTGAACCCCTGCAGGCCGGCCCCGTCATCATTGAGGACGGCTGCTTCATCGGCGCCCGCTGCGAAATCGCCGAAGGCGTCGTGGTCGAACAGGGCAGCGTCATCTCCATGGGCGTGTTCATCGGCGCTTCTACCCGCATCATCGATCGCACAACCGGCGAAGTGTTCTCCTCCCGTATTCCAGCCTTCTCGGTTGTGGTCCCTGGCACCCTGCCAGGCCGCAAATTGCCGGATGGGACGCCCGGTCCCGGTCTCGCCTGCGCAGTCATCGTCAAGCGCGTGGATGCCCAAACCCGCAGCAAAACCTCCATCAACGATCTTCTCCGCGACTGAAGGATAACCGCCCCCGGTTACCGAAGTGTTACGCAAGACCTGCATCCCGCAAGATCTCTGCAACAGCTCCATATCGACGTGGGCGTTAACGAATTGGCAGTTTTCCGGGCTTAGCTTCCCCATGGAACCGCATGCCGGTATAGGCCGGTAACGAGTTTGAGACTCGAATTCAGCGGGAGACGGGCGCTTGCGTATAGCAATGATCGGTGGCGGCTATGTGGGCCTCGTTTCCGGCGCATGCTTCGCCGAACTCGGCAATGAGGTGGCCATCGTCGAGGTGGACGAAGCCAAGCTCGCCAGCCTCAACTCCGGTAGCATTCCAATCTATGAGCCAGGTCTGCAGCCGCTGGTTGCGGACAACATCAAGGCGGGCAGGCTCACCTTCGGTAACGACATCGGGGCCGCGGTCGCCGGTGCCGACGCCGTCTTCATCGCCGTCGGCACGCCCACCCGCCGCGGCGATGGCCATGCGGATCTGTCGTATGTCTTTGCCGCGGTCGAACAGGTCGCCCGCAAGCTGACCGGCTACACGGTCATCGTCACCAAATCGACTGTGCCCGTCGGCACCGGCCGCCGCATCCGCGAAATCCTCGACCAAGTGCGCCCCGATGTGGAGATCGACGTCGCGTCCAACCCGGAATTTCTCCGAGAAGGCAGCGCCATCCCCGATTTCATGCGCCCCGACCGCGTCGTCATCGGCGTGGAGACCGACCGGGCACGCGAAATCCTGCGCCAGATCTACCGTCCGCTCTATCTGATCGAGGCGCCGATCCTGTTCACCGGCCTGGAAACCGCCGAACTGATCAAATACGCGGCCAATTCGTTCCTTGCCATGAAGGTGACCTTCATTAACGAAATGGCGGATATCTGCGAGCGGGCGGGGGCCGACGTGCACGATGTCGCACGCGGCATCGGCCTCGACGGCCGCATCGGCCGCAAATTCCTCCATCCAGGCCCGGGCTTTGGCGGCTCCTGCTTTCCCAAGGACACGCTCGCCATGGTCCGCATCGCGCAGGACCACGGGGCCCCTTCGCGCCTCATCGAAGCTGTCGTCGCCGTCAACGACGCCCGCAAAGCCAGCATGGCCGCACGGATCATCGCAGCCGCCGGCGGCTCGGTCCGCGGCAAGACCATCGCCGTCCTGGGCCTCACCTTCAAACCCGAAACCGACGACATGCGGGACGCCCCCGCCATTCCGATCGTCGGGCGCCTCGCGGAGGACGGCGCCCATGTCCGCGCCTTCGATCCCGCCGGCATGGAGCAGGCCCGCCCCATGCTGCCCGACTCGGTGCACTACTGCCGCGATGCGATGGACGCCGTGCAGGGCGCCGACCTCCTGGTGGTTTGCACCGAATGGAACGAATTCCGCGCCATCCCGCCTGAACGCCTGAAAGAAGCCATGCGCGGCGACCTCGTCGTCGACCTGCGCAACATGTACGAGGCACCCGCCATGAAGGCAGCCGGCTTCCGCTATCAGAGCATCGGACGCCCATGATGCGTGCCAACGGGGTGCGTGGCCTGCGCGCTGCGCTGCTCGCCTGCTTCCTCATACCTGGCCTTCTGCTCATCGGGGCCGTCGGTGGCGGGGCCTGCGCTCAGACCACCCAAGGCCAGCGGTACAACACCATCGCCGCGCAACCCGACCCGAGCGACTTCGTCACCCGAGCCGATACGCGCCTGACCCTGCTGGGCGACCCGATCCGCTTCAGTGGCGCCGATCTGCCGTGGCTTGGTGTCCGACCGGCCCTCTCGGCGGGCGCGCCGCTTCACGTGCCGACCGCCTACGAGGTACGCGACGCGCTTGCGACCGTCCAGGTGCTCGGCGGCACCGTGATCCGCGCCCGCACCGTCGCGGGCAGCGTCGGCTGCGCACAATGCATTGAACCTGCCTTGGGTCACTTCAACGACCAGGCTTTCGCGCATCTCGATATGATTCTGGACCTTGCGCGGAATATGGGCATTAAGCTCATCTTGCCGCTCGCCGGCCCGGCGCCGACAGGGTCGGGCGACTGCATGCAGGCGGCGGGCGCCGAACCGGTCGGCGGCGGCATCTGCACGTATGTAAGGTGGCAGGGCCGCAGCAACCCGCAGGAGTTTTTCACCGACCAGCGGATTCGCGCCGCCTATCTCGCGCATGTCGGGGCAGTCCTCAATCACGTCAACGCGCTTACCGGCATCGCCTATGCAGATGATCCCACCATCATCGCATGGGAAAATTGCGACGGCTGCGGCCGCGAAGCGGAGCCGGCCGTACTTACAGGCTGGACCGAACAGGTCGGACGCTTCATTCACCAAAACGACCATCACCATCTTTACGAAAACGGTGCGGCTTCCGGCCGTATCGCCCCCGGCGGCAAGGCTCCGCTGCCCATCGGAAGCGTGGTGCCCCCCAGCGTCGACATCGTAGGCGACGTCGTCGGGCCGCAACAAAGCCATCTGTCGGGCGGCCAGCCAGCCCCCCGCGAAGCAGCCAACGCCGGTGCCGGCGTCACCGCCTCACAGCGCGCCTACATCATCGACAGTTTCGACTGGAGCCCGTCCAGCTGGCCCACCCAGGCGGATCTCGAAGCCTTCACCGAAGCCGTCGCGCGGCGCCGTGACATCACAGGGGCCTTCGTCGCAGGCCTCCAGGGGCATGCGGATGAAGGTGGCTATCTACCCCCGGGCGACACGCCCGCTCTCTACTTCCCGGGCCGCGCATCGGCTGGACTGGACGCTGCCGGGGCCCAATCCAGGAACCTTGCGGTGCGCCATCTCGGCTTCGAAATGGCGGATATCCGGCCAATCCCAAACTTACCCTATCCGCCGCCTCCGCAGATCATCGCGGCAAAAGCCGGTCGTATCACCTGGCGCGGCTCGGCAGGTGCACGCAGCTACAGCATCGAGCGAAGCGCCGACCCGCTTACGCCCGGCTCCTGGGTATTCGTCTGCAAACTGTGCGTCACCGACGCGCAAGCCGTCTGGCAAGACCCGGCAGTGCCGAAGGCGCCGAGCTGGTACCGACTCTCGCCTGCCAATGCGAACGGCCATGTCGCCGCTCCCGGCGATGCCGTGGCGAACCGCTAGAGCATTTTCCGACCTTATTGGACAGGATGCCTGCCGGAAAATGCTCTAGCTCTTTGTTTTAGCGAGCATCTTTATCCGACGGGTGATCCCGTCTGGTCGGATGATGCTCTAGCAGGCTGCTGAAAAAGTCCCTCGGCACAGCGACG
>CAZZVF010000062.1:9088-11616 GCA_964657355.1 uncultured Buchnera sp. | reverse complement strand
GGCGGGTGCTCGAACCGCCGGCGTAACGCCTGATCATGGTGCCGCAGAACTCGGCGAACTCCTCCGGTTGCGAGGGTGGCGCCGTGTAGTGCGGCCATGTGCCCTTATGCTCGGGGGTAAAGCAGAAAGTGACAGTGACCTGGAAGTCTTCCAGCGCCTGCATCTGCCTATCGAACCATTCCAGCGCATCCGGACGGAAGGAGTCGGCCCAGCTTAAACCGGTGCGAAGCGTGGTGACGCCAAGATCCTTCATGTGGCGAACGGCATCCTCCAGCCTGTGATCCTCGAAGTGGAACCACTGGCAGATGCCCATATCGGGCGTGAATTCGCGGAAGATGCGAGCGGCACGCTTGGGTTTTCCATGCTCGTCCAGCAATCCCATGTGGAAATGCCGGTAATAGGATGAGCCTTCGGCTTCCTTGTGGCGCGTCGTTGCCGGCCACGCCGCCGGGAGATCGTAGAGGCTATACCAATGAATTCTCGGCACGCGGCCGCGTAACAGTTCATACGTGCGGCGCAATCCCCATTCCTGAACCTCTTCCGCCCCGAATGTCGAAACGCCGACTTCAGATACCCACACTGGAAGGTTCGTGGCACCGGCGATGAGCTTCAGCTTGTCCGGCCATTCCTCGATCTGCCAGTGGTTCCAGTCGAGCGGAAAGCCGTGCACCGCAACTGCGTCCACGTGATCGAGAGTGCCTGCATCCTCGAGGCGCTCGAGAAACGCCGGATCAATCGGCGACATCCCGCCTAATACGCGCGGCAGGCGGGGCGCCTCGGCGGCGATTGCCTGTCCAGCGAGCGACGTCATGTGCGCGAAGATCGCCCAATCCGGATCGGATTCGATGTCCCAATGAGATTTGTTGTTGGGTTCATTCCAGATCATTGCGGCTTCAATCACTGCGCGTCTCCCCTTCGTGCCGGATAGACCGGCCCATACGCGTTATCCTTGCGTGCCACGGAGCGGCACAGATACGTCTCATCCTCGGGACGGTGCACGATTTCGAACGCAGCGCTGCGCAACATCGCTTCTGTGCACGCTCGATTCGGCAGCCACCAGTTCGTTGGATCTTGCGAATATCGATTTTCGATGAAGTGCATCTTGGGAAAACCCGGATCTTCGAACACCGCAACTTCCGAAAAGTCGTAATCGGCTGCTATGTCCGCAATATCGGTGCTGCCGCGTTGCAAAGACTGGAACACCAATATACCGCCAGCGACGTGATCGTGAATGAGGTCGAGCGCCAAAAGCGGATGCCGAAGGTGGTAGAGCACACCGATGAAAAAAACGATGTCGAACTTCTCGCCGAGAGCTGCCACGTCATAGACCGACAGATTGCGAAACTCGATATCGAGCGCTTCGACTTCCGCGGCAAACCGCGCCTGAGCCAGATAGCGTTCGTCGACGTCGATGCCGAGCACCCGCGCGGCGCCGCGTCGTTTCATCTCGAGTGAGAAGAATCCGCCGTTGCAGCCGATGTCGAGCACGGTCTTGCCCGACAGATCAGCCGGGATCAGGTTTTCGTAATGACGCCACTTCACCCAGGGGTAATTTCCGAGGAAGTGGTCGGGCGCAGTCCAGCTGCCGTGCAGGCGCATGTTGTGAAACCAGGGGCCCAGCTCGGCTGCACGCGCACTGACCCTTTCGCGCGTCCAGCCCGGTCTTTCGGTAGTCAAAGAAGGCTTCGACCCATCATCCATGCAGCACGCTCCCCGCAACCCGGGCAACGCCCGTGCGCCGGCGACGTTGCGACCGTGCAAGCGTGGACCAGACGGAATGCGTGATCTTGGATCGGATTGGGTGGCGTGCATGCGGCGCGGCGACGAAGCCGCATCGTGGGTCGTCAGCGACGAAGTACTCGCCGCGCGCGATCCAGCCACGCGCGACAATCCAACCCTGCCCTACCATAAGAGGTGGGTGTGGGATGGACGCCCGTTCGACGGTCGCCACGTTTTGGTGCGCTGCTATCATGGCCTTGGCGACACGTTGCAATATACGAGATTTCTGCCGTTCCTGCGTGAACGGGTCGGAAGCCTGACTGTCGAAGCACAGCCCGAGCTCCTGCCCCTGCTGCGAACAGTTCGAGGTCCGGACAGGCTGCTTGCGTTCGACGTCGATGCACCGGCAGCACCGGCCGAGTGCGACATGGAAATCATGGAATTGTCGCACGCGCTGCGAATGTCCGCGCAAGAGGCGCCCGCCCCCTACCTCGAGGTAGTGCCGGCGGAAATTCCCGGGAGTGCCGTTGGGCTTTGCATGTCGGCGGGCGATTGGGATGTCACGCGCTCCATCGACCCCGCCCTGTTCGTAGCCGTCGCCAACCTTTGCCCGATTTTCCTGCTGCAATCCCGACCACTTGCCGAGAGCTTGAACCTGCTCAATCCGCAAGGCTGCGCGCCGACAATCGAAGAGGCCGCCAGGCAGGTTGCGGGATTGTCCCTTGTCATCACCGTGGACACCATGATCGCACATCTCGCAGGCGCGCTCGGACGGCCAACCTGGCTGCTGCTGAAATACGACGCAGACT
>CAZZVF010000062.1:0-9078 GCA_964657355.1 uncultured Buchnera sp. | reverse complement strand
GATGGAAGCCCGCAACGACTCCCCCTGGTATCCAGCAACGCGTCTCTATCGGCAGCAATCGCCCGGTGACTGGCACAGTGTCGTGCAGCGCGTCCTGCACGACCTCAGCCATGCTGATTGACGCTCAGTACATGAGCATCCTGGCGGCCGAACGACAGCACACTGACGCTTCCTGGCGAAATCTCGAGCCTGCGGATCAGGTCGAGCGGTATGCCGAGAACGGCGGCCAACACGACCTTGACGATGTCGCCATGGCTGAACACCGCGACCTCGCTCTCGGGCCACGCCATTGCAAGCCGCAAGATCCCGCTCATCGCGCGGGCCTGAACGGCGAGCATGGTCTCCCCTCCAGGCACCTTCGCCGCACACCGGAAGACGTTCCAGGCGTGCCAGTCAGGAGAATTTTCCAGGTCCTCGAACGAAGCGCCGGTCCATGATCCGAAATCGATTTCCGCGAATGCAGGATCCGTCTCCAGATCGAGGCCAAGCCGCGTCACCAGTGGTGCCGCGGTCTGCTTGGCTCGTTCTACGGGACTGCTGAGAATTGCCCTGATAGGCTTTCCAGAGATGCGATCGGCGACACGCTCCGCTTGGAGGCGCCCCTCCTCGCTCAAGCCGTGCGGATCGCGGCCACCCAACCCCTTGCCGATGAGTCCGTAAGAACCATGCCGGACGAGATGAAAAATCGTCACCGGCGAACCCGCGACGGCGAGACGCTAGCCAAGGATGAATGCCTCGCTCGCCTCGTGATCGGTTAATTGCTGCGGTGGGCTCTTCATGAAGGTGCTCGACGGCCCGATCAAAGCGTCACGGCCTCGATATCGCTACGCCATGGCCGCCGGGATCGACAAGCATCAGCCCCGGAATACAGGCGCCATAGTGAGCCTCCGCGTAGTATGTGATGCCCTGGATCAGCGACGTTTCGAACTCGCCGAGGCCCGCCAACGCAATCCTGACCTTGCCCACGCCCCGCCTTCCCGACCGCTTCATGCTCCGGCAAGCCCGAGGAACATTCCTGGAGCCAACACGGAGCGACGAAGGTGGTTCCGTATGGGATCAAAGACTCAATCGGGCAGCCGCGGCGGGTCATGGCGGACCGGGATTGCCCCGCACATGCCGGGGCCAGGCCATCATCCGCTCGGCGGGAGCTCAATTCGCTTTTCCGCCTGCTGCGTCTTTCGAAGCCGCACCCAGGAGGGCATCCGCCCGGATGCATGCGCATGTGCCGCCGGGGTCGAAAAGGCCACCCGGCCGGATCGTGCGCAATCCGGCCGGGTGGGACACTACACCGTCAACCTGCCTTTATTGCCCGAACACCGCGAAAGCGTTGGAGGTGCCCTGGGAAACAATCCACTTTTTGCCATCCCTCGTGACGGCGCCATTACCCACTGTCAGCCCGCTATCGAGATTCCAGGCATCCCACGTCTTGGCTTCGTTTGCGTTGGGCAGAATGGCAGCCACCCAATACGTCTTTCCGGCGATGAGCTGCGGTCCATTGGTCACATGATCGATCGCGACCGCGCAGCACTCCCCGGCCACCTGTTTGACGTTGACATTCTTCTGCGTCAGCACCGCGCCGGGGGCGCCGTTCTTGTCGGCGAGCAGAGCCATGGTCACGGCGCCTGTACCTGCGACATGGGTAAATCCTTCGAGGATCTCCGTCAGCGTGACGGTCTTCTTTGGCGTGATGGCCGCCGCAACCCATTGCAGGCTTTTGGCCGGGCTTGCAGGGCTGGAAATCTGATCCCCGTAGTCCTTATTGTATTGGTAGGGACGCTTGCCAAGTGTGTTGGCGACGACGATGCGGCCCGCGGGCGGGCTCCAGTAGGATTGCGTCTGTTTTCCGGACGTGTGGGCAAGGGCGTCCAATTTAGGGCCGTTGCCGGTCGTCGCCGGCGTCGATGCGAGCGCCACGCCCGGGACCAGTATGGCGGCCGCCAAAAGTAAATGCCTCATCAGATTAGTTCCCCTCGATGTTAGGCTTTATTGACTCTCCGGAACCGTGTTTCTCGCTGCGCCACAGCAAAGTCATGAAGGCGAGCCTAAGAGCTGCATGTCCCCGTCAGCGATGTCGCGACGAAAGCGCATCACGTTCGAAGACAAAAACATTCTGAAGTCTATGCCCGCAGGTTCGTTGAGAGCCGCCCCAATGGTTACCACAATCTTACACAGCGGCAAGTTGTTTGTGGAGCGCCCGGCAAATGCCGGGAAAAGCGATCATTGCCTATAATACTGATTAACCGCACAAAAGGTAGGCACAATTTCGGTTATTACTTAACGTTGGCAATAGAGGTGTCTAAGTTGCGCCACGCGCAAGGATTTCGGTCTTTACTAACCGGAACAATGGGCAGGAGTGGCCGATCACCCCCTTGATCCGGCGGCGATCCATAGGCAAACCGCGCGCATCTAAGTCCCGAGGTTCAACCGCGCCTGAGTGGCGAGCCTATCGACACGCTCGTTCATGACATTGCCTGAATGGCCACGCACCCAAAGCCACTCGATGCTGTGCGGCTTGGCCGCGGCGAGCAGGCGCTGCCACAGGGCCATGTTGGCCACCGGATCGCCCGACGCGTTGCGCCAGTTCTTGCGCACCCAGCCGGTATGCCAACGCATGATGCCATTGCGGACATATTCGCTATCCGTATGCAGGATGACCCGGCAGGGGCGTGTCAGTGCCTCCAACGCCTCGGCGGCCGCAGTCAGCTCCATCCGGTTGTTCGTGGTCGCGGGATCGCCGCCGGAGAGTTCACGCTCCTGGCCGCGGAAGCACAGCAGCGCCGCCCAGCCGCCCGGCCCTGGGTTCGGCTTGCACCCGCCATCCGTCCAGATGCGCACCGGCTCGGTCTCGGCGTCTGACGCAGCGCCTGCAGGTGGGAGCTCAAACGCCGTAGTCATGCCAGTCCCGAACCCCGAGGTGGAAGCGTAGCCGGCGCAGATACTCGATCGGGCTCTTGCGTGTCACGAGCGCGCCGGGCGGCGTGTTCAGCCAATCGAACAACCTGGTGAGCAGGAACCGGAGCGCCGCACCCTGCGCCAGCACGGGAAGCGCGTTGCGTTCGTCGTCCGATAGCGGCCGCACCGCATTGTAGCCGGACAGCAGCGCGCGCGCCTTGGTCACGTTGAACGAGAAATCCTGCTCGAAGCACCAGGCATTCAGGCAAACCGCGACATCGTAGGCGAGCACGTCGGTGCAGGCGAAGTAGAAGTCGATCAGGCCGGACAGCCGCCCTTCGAGAAAGAACACGTTGTCCGGAAACAGGTCCGCATGGATGTGGCCGCGCGGCAGCGACACCGGCCATCCGGCGAGGATTCTTGCCGATGCCGCATCGAGTTCGCCGGCGAGACCCTGCTGCACGTCGTCGGCCCGGTCCCTGCACCGGTCGAGCAGTTCCTGCCACGCCCCCGGCCCAAGCGCGTTCGCGCGTTTCGCGGTGTAGCCGGCGCCGGCTAGATGGAGCAGGCCCAGCGCCTCGCCGAGCGGCTGGCAATGCGCCTGCTGGACGCGTCGCGGCCAGACGCCGGGCAGGAAGGTGGTGATGGCGGCATGTCGATCGCACAGCATACGCAGCGTGCACCCATCGCGCCCTGCCACCGGCTGTGGACAGGTGATGCCATGCGCAGAAAGATGCTCCATGAGGCCGAGGAACCACGGCAGGTCCGCCGGGTCGACGCGACGTTCGTAGAGCGTGAGAATGAAGTCGCCCGCGGTCGTCCGAAGCGAAAAATTGCTGTTCTCGACACCCTCGGCAATGCCGCGGAAGGCAATCAGGCTGCCGATGTCGTAGCCCGCCAGGAACTCCGTCAGCGCGTGGTCCGAGACGTCGGTATAGACTGCCATGGCCGCTTTTAGAGCAGCAGCGTCCGGATGTGAATCGCACCGCCTTCCAACGGATCGTTGAACGGACGGCAAAGACCGGCCTAACGTTAGAGCATCAAAACGGAGCCGGTGCGATGGCCGACCTTATGCCGCAGGCAGCGACGGGCGAACTCGGGGCAGCCAGCCACGCAGCGCTGCGTCGGGAAGCGACCCTCCTTGCCACGCAGCAAGCTGTCCTGGCGGAAAAGAAATCCAGCCTGCTCAAGCGTATCGTTCTGGTCACCGTCCCGATCGCGCTCGTCGTGCTGATCGGGTTTCTGGAACCCGCCACCAGGAGCAAGGCGGCGCGTTCCGCCCCTGGCATCATTCACCATAAGCAGATCGAGCCGCCACCGCCTGCGCCGCCACTGCAAGGCGCTCACCCGGCGCCCGCACCGGCGCCGGCGCCGCCACCTGCCGTGGCCCCGAAGCCTGCGCCCGCCCCCGTCGAGCACGCTCACTCCCCGGCCGGCGCCGAAGCGCCCAACCTCGTCGAGGAGTGGCTGCCGATGGTCGACAGCGTGAAATGGGTGGTGGTTACGGTGTTCGGGATGCTGCTGCTCTACAACATCGCGCGGTATGCCATTGCGCAAAAGGCATCCATGAACGTCAAGACCAGGCTGCAGGCGCTCGGCGAAATCTCGATCGGTATCGGCGGCGGCTCGGGCGGAGCCGTTTCACCCGCGGAGTAAGGATCAGGCCAGCGGATAGGGCAGCTTGAAGATCACGTCTTCCTGCGTCACCTGGCGCTCCTCGATCCGCAGTGCGAACCGCTTGCCGAGTGCCACCAGCACCTCCTGAACAAGGCTCTCGGGCGCCGATGCGCCGGCCGTAATGCCCACGGTCTGCACGCCGTCCATCACCGCGAAATCCATCTCGCCCACCTTCGGCACCAGGATCGCGCGCCCGGCGCCCGCACGTTCGGCCACTTCGCGCAGCCGCTGGCTGTTCGAGCTGTTCGGGCTACCGATGACGATCAGCAGGTCGCAACCCTGTGCGATGGCCTTCACCGCCGCCTGGCGGTTCGTCGTGGCGTAGCAGATGTCCTCGCGCTTCGGCCCCTCGATGGCAGGAAACCGCCGGCGCAGGATTTCCACGATCTCGGCGGTATCGTCGACGGACAGTGTGGTCTGCGTGATGAAGGCGAGGCGCCCGTCATCCTGCGGCACCACGGCCTCCGCCTCGGCGGCATTCTGCACCAGCGTCACCGCACCTTGCGGCAGCTGCCCCATCGTGCCGACCACTTCGGGATGGCCGGCATGGCCGATCATCAGGATGTGGCGGTGTTCCGAGAAATGCCGCTCCGCCTCGCGGTGCACCTTGCTGACCAGCGGGCACGTCGCATCGAGATAGGCGAGGTTCCTGCGCTGGGCTTCTTCGGGCACCGCCTTCGGCACGCCGTGCGCGGAGAACACCACATGCGCATTCTCCGGAACCTCGTCGAGCTCCTCGACGAAGATGGCACCTTGCGCTTCCAGCGTCTCGACCACCGTCCTGTTGTGGACGATCTCGTGGCGCACGTAGACCGGCGCCCCATAGCGCCGCAGCGCCTCTTCCACCACGCGGATCGCCCGGTCCACGCCGGCGCAGAAACCACGCGGGCCTGCCAGCACGACCCGGAGCGGCCGCAAGGCCTGGCTCGGCGCGACGGTCGGACCGGATGCGATCGTAGGGCGCAATGCGAGCGTGGGGGAAAGCAGGTCGGTCGGGCTATCTGGCATGCGGGCGATCGTCCTATGGCTCCGGCTTGACTATGCCGAAAGGCGCCTTCTGGTGCAAAAGCGGCCTGTGGTGCAAACACGCCGCACGTCCTGCGACAAGCGCCACGCGGAGAGTTCATGCGTCCTGTGAAAATGGTAGCGGCCCGTAACACCCTCAAGGGCCGCGCCTCGCTTGCGGCGCTGGGGCTCGCAGGCCTTGCGGCACTGGGACTCGCTTCGCTCGGCGGTTGCGCCAGCGATCCGGACGAGAAGGCACCGCAGTGCCCGCAGCCGTATCTGTTGCCGGATGCCGCCTCCCTCACCCGCTATGGCCCGCGTGGCACCGACCTTACGGATCTGGTGCTGAGCGGCCGCATGATCGATGTGAAAGGCGGCTGCGGCGGCGTTCTGGGCGGCAAGCACGTGACTGCGCACGCCCACGTGGTAATGGTCCTGACCAGGGGCCCCGCCTCGAGCAGCAACACGGTCGACTTGCCCTACAGCATCGGCATCGTGAAATCCGGGCAGGTGCTGCAGGCGAAGGACTACGTCGAGCACGTCGTGTTCCCGCCCAACGTGAACACGGTGCAGGTGACGGGCCAGGAAGTGAATTTCGACTTCCCGACCCCCAAGGGCGTCACCGGCCCGAATTACCACGTGTATTTCTACTTCCAGCTCACCCCGGAGGAGCTCGCCCGCAACAAGGCCAGGGCTACGCCGTCAAGTGCGTCTCCCGCTCCCTGAGGCGGTCGTAGATCGGCCCGAAATCGGTGTTCAGGGCGGTATCGAGCAGCGTTGCCAGCGAGTCCACGACGAAATAGCGCTCCTGCACGTCGTCGATCTTGTACGGCGTGCCCATGAGGCGCTCGAGGTCGAACGGCTCCCGCTTCGGGCGCGGATCGTCCAGCGCGTAGATCGTCTCGGTTCGCGACGAGACGATGCCGGCCCCGTAGATGCGCAATCCCTCCGCGGTCTCGAGCAGGCCGAACTCCACGGTGAACCAATAGAGCCGGGCGAGGTTGTGCAGCCGGCCCAGCTGCATGGCGCGCTGCCCGCCGCGCCCATAGGCCTGGATGAAATCCGCGAAAACCGGGTCGGTCAGCATCGGCACATGACCGAACACGTCGTGGAAGACGTCCGGCTCCTGGAGGTAGTCAAGCTGGTCGGGGCGGCGGATGAAGCTGCCCGCCGGAAAGCGGCGGTTGGCAAGATGGTCGAAAAACACCGCATCGGGCACCAGGCCAGGCACCGCCACCACGCGCCACCCGGTCAATGCACTCAGCCGCTCAGACAGGGTGGTGAAGTCGGGAATGCCGCCGCCGCGCAGGTCGAGCATCTCGAGCCCGCGTAGAAAAGCGGCGCAGGCGCGGCCGGGCAGGACGGCGGTCTGCCGCTCGTACAAGGTGACCCATGTCGCGTGGTCCTCGTCCGAGTAAGCCTCCCAGCCTTGCGGGATGGTCCAGTCGCTTCCTGGTTGTGGCGAGACGATCGAGCGGGATGGTGTCGGCGACTGGGCGGCCTGCATGGCTTCTTCCGTTGATGTTTCCGGAACATGCCGCTGCAAGCCGCCGCGCGGCAACCACCACGCGGCGAACTCCAGTGTCCCGCCGAGCACTCAACTCAGGCTACAGCCGAGACCACAGGTGCTGTCGCAGCGGAGCCGCTTTTGGTCGTGGCGCTCAGCAGCTTGTCGAGCGATGCCATGTTCGTGGCGAGCGATCCCTGACCCTGCGAGCTGCCCTGCTCCTGCGTCGAGAGCAATGCGGCAAACGTGTCGGTACTCGCGATCGACCCGGTAGATGTTGCCTGCCCGGCAGACCCTGCCGAGGTCGGCAATGCGGGAGTGCCCTGGACGCCGGACGAAGTGCCGGACGAAAACGCCCCTACAGCGTCGAGCAATCCGGATTTAAGCCCCTGAGCGCCGCCGTGGTGCCGGTGGCCTTGAACCGCGCCGGCGCTGGCTGGAACGGCCTGATTTATCTGCATGGTGACTGCCTCCTTGGTGTGTTGCAGAGCAGTCCCTGCATGCGTCATGCCAGCCGATCAGCGCCCGATCGCCAGGCCGGCAACTGCAGCCGCCGTGCACAGGAGCACTGAGACGACAATGTTCACCGCCGCGGCCGCAATGCGGCCGTCGCTCAACAGTTCGACATTCTGCAGGCTGAATGCGCTGAAGGTGGTGAAGCCGCCGCATAGCCCGGCCATAAGGAAGGCGCGCAGATCCTCGCCCTGGCGCGTGGTGAGACCCGCGAACAAGCCGATCAGCAGCGACCCGACGACGTTGATCAGGATCGTGCCCCATGGGAAGTCGACACCGGTGAGCCGGGCGACCGCACCGCCGAGCCAGAAGCGCGCCACGCTTCCCAAGCCGCCGCCGAGCGCCACCAGAGCGTAGATCAAGGACGCAACCCGTTTCCGCCAGTGACCAACGCCACCCCCTTGAGCATGACCGAAGGCAACGCCTCCGCCGCCAGGGCCTTGGCATGCCGTAAAAAACCGTCCGCTTCGATCGCCGGCACACGCGCAGCATACACGTCGAGATGAAGGGCAAAATGCGTGAACACGTGCCGGACCTGGCCCATTCTGCGCCAGGCTGTGCTGGCGGGAGCGTGCCTCAGTGCCTCGTCCTGTGTCCATTCGGTGTCGCGCCACGCAGTCCCCGGCAGTTCGGCCATGCCGCCGAGCAGGCCGCTTGCCGGCCGCGTGCGAAGCAGCACCCGATCCTGCGAGTCCTGCAGCCAGAACAATGCGCCGTGCCGCAGGGGCCGGGGTGACTTGGGAGCTTTGCGCGGCAAGGTTTCGGCAATGCCGGCCAGCCGCCCGGCACATCCAGCGCTGAGCGGGCAAATCGCGCAGGCCGGGCGTTGCGTGCAGAGTGTGGCACCGAGGTCGAACAATGCCTGGGCAAAGTCGGATGCCCTGGCTTGTGCTGCCGGGTGATCGGCAAATCTACGTGCCGCCGCCGCTACCAGAGGTTTCGCGGCTGGCAAGGCGGTTTGTATGGCGAAAAGCCGCGTCATGACCCGTTCGACGTTGCCGTCCACCGGCACAACAGGCACGCCGAATGCGATGGCAGCCACTGCGTCGGCCGTGTAGGCGCCGATGCCAGGCAGCGCCCGCAGGCCTTCGACGCTAGGCGGAAACACGCCGCCTTGCGCACTCACCGCCTTGGCGCAGGCGTGCAGGTTGCGGGCGCGTGCGTAATAGCCAAGTCCGGCCCAAGCGGCCATGACGCTCGGCGCCTCTGCCGACGCCAATGCATGCACGTCCGGGAACAGCCGCAGAAATTTCGTGTAATACGGGATGACAGCAGCCACGGTGGTCTGCTGCAGCATGATCTCACTAAGCCAGATGTGGTAAGGATCCATGACCTCGCCCGGCAGCGCCCGCCACGGCAGCACGCGCCGATGGCGATCGTACCAGGCGAGCAAGGAAGCGGCATCGGGCTCCAGGATGCTACACGGTTGCATGACGATAGGCCCTGCGAAGGATGAGCGCTGACGGCCCTGCGAAGGATGAGCG
>CAZZVF010000061.1:0-11688 GCA_964657355.1 uncultured Buchnera sp. | reverse complement strand
CAGGAAGACTGCTCGGGATCTTTATTTGAAACCCAGCCAAAGCGGCGGCCGAGTAGCTTGGCCGCCGCTCGAGGAGTAAATCTTAGGGACCTACGTAAACTGTCCCAGTGGCCGGAGCACCTAAGATGAACGCTGGTTCATAGTAAACGACACCAGCAATCGCTTGATACATGTCATACAGCGTCTGAGATGGAACTGTCGGAGACTGGTACAAAGAATAGCTAAACGGCATGTTTTGAACGATGATGCTAGAATAGTCACCCTGCACTAGTGGACTTCCCAACCCAGTTAAAGTCGTCTTTGGCTTCTTGACGCTAATACTGTTGGTTTGTGGTTCACCTGCGGCAGTTACGCCTTGACCCCATGACATGTTAGGGTCGCCGTTATAGCCGAGGGTGGTTGTACCTTGAACCATGCAGCCACCTGTCGTCACGTCCGACAACGACCAGATGTAGCCTTCATACCCGCCTTCAAACCCAGTTATTCCAACGAGTATTTGATCTCCTGGGCTGATCATTGTGCCATCGGTGCACGGAACGACCGTCGGAGCCTCTTTGGAATTTGACTTATCAGGCTCTTCTACAAATAAAAACGGCGTGTTGACATGCTTTTTGCAGTCGTATTTTCCGTAGGCGCCAGCCTGATCAAGAAAGGTGCCTCCCGAGAATGCGTCGCCATCCTGCAGCCCGATCCAGCTGCTGAAGTAGATGTACGATGTTGTCGGCGCGCATTGTGATGGTGGACTAATGAATTGTGGCACGCTGACTGTCGAAAAGATGTTATAAAACCAAGGGCCGTTTGGATAGCCACCAGGTCCAGGAGGGCGGCTGTTGAAAGCTAGCCATTCCCCGCATAGCCTGAGTTTTGGACTGGCGTTGAGACAGGCGAACCATTCGGCCTGATCGTATTTTGACCTTGCCTTGGCGGAACACCATGTCTCAGCCACGGCGCGTAAGTACCCTGATGGTGGAGCGCATTGTCCGGCCTTTCGCTGGGCGGACCGCAGGCCAGATCCCAAAGTTCGGGAGTTCCGGTAAAACTCGCTTTGTCGTCCGTGCATGGATAAGCCCGTGTCTCACCTCGAGTAGGGTTCTTGAAGGCTTGGACGGCTCTGGTCCAAAGTCTCATCCGACTACGGAGACTTTCGTCGTTTCCCCAGCGGCCCGAAATGGTTTTGGAAAGAGGAAACCCCAGTTGCGTAACTCTTCCGGAGAAGCGGTATAAGGGTCGAAAGACGGAGGGGGTATTTTGAAGCTGCAAGCATTTGGCCCTGTGCCGCCTTCTAGATGTGCCTGCGGCATAACTCGGAGCCGTTCTTGGCAGATCTGCTGTTGTGTTAATACTTGGCTGCTACTTGCGCGAGAGCTATCGTAAGCAATTACTTGACTACTGTTTGATACCGCAACAAACATGAACATTGCTTTGATTACGATCTTGGTGTGCTCTTCCATCAGTCTGCTAACTTGACGTGTGCTCTAGATCGGTAGCAGGCAGAAACGAAGGCGGCAAGTGGTTTCAGTATGCAGCCGCCGGTTATGCACGGTTTACTGTGACCTGCACTCCTCACCAGCCAAGGAATGTCAAACGGCTACGTGTATTACTACGGTGGCAGCACGCCCTATACCGACGCCAAATCTACGGTGACGCGCGTTAGCGCCCCATTCAACGATGGCACAACCCAGGTCTATCAATTCCCCAACCGGCCGGGTCCGTTCGGGGCGGGTGTGCCCAACGGCTATGGCGGCTATCTTACCGAAGACTGGCAAGCCTTTGCGATGCGACGCAAACCAAATACATCACTGTTGCCTCGTTTTCCACCGATGTGCAGGATCTGATCTACGGCCCAGGCGACTACTCCTATTTCGGACTGCATGGCTTCTTCGCGATGAAAACCCAACTAAAAAAGTCATCCCGGTCTTCGTCGCGCCTTACCGGTTTGACGATGTCGTCGGCGGGGAGACAGTTCGCGAGTGGATCTACGCCCTGAGGCCGACAGGCGCACCGTAGTAGCACTGACGATGGCGGGGTGTGACCCCGCCATCGAACCGTGTCTACCGCGAGATGATTAGCGCAGTTCCAGCCGACGCTGCTACGATTCCGACATGACCGACGCTGCCCTGCCGACCTCGTCCAACCGCCCTAGCCAGCTCGCCAGCTGACGGTTGCATTAAGGCATTTCATCACCATCACGAGGCGGATCGCCGCTGCGCCGACCCATAAGTTGATCGAACGCCTTCCAATCAGCCCGGCCACGCCGCTCGGCGAAGTAGCTTGCAGTGCGCAAAACGGCGACCTTCTCGGCAACGGCCGTCGCAACGAACTGGTTAAGGCTAGTACCTTCCGCCGCAGCGAGCTTTTCGGCCTCGGTCTTGATCGAGACCGGAAGACGGAGCGGATAGGTTGAAGTCCGGGTTGTCATGAAATCCTCCGAATCGCTTCCGCAGGCAGCAGGATGTCGACACCAAATCGATCGGCGGCGGGGCGGAAATCACGCCGGTTGAAAGTAGCGATGGCGTCGGCGCGGCCGTTCACCGCTGCCTCTAACACCAGCTCGTCGCCGGGGTCTCGGAGTTGCGGGCGCCAGAGGAACCAGACATTCACCGGTTCCACTAGATCGATTACTCCATCCAGGAACACAGTTAGATCGGCTGGACTGAACTTAGCGGCCTCAATGTGCTCGGGACGGCTGCACACATCTTCGTACTCGAGACAAAGTGGCGCCGTCGCCGGCAAGGTTACGCGCCCAGACCGCGCCACTCGCAGCAGGGCCGCGGAAGCTCCTGTCGGGCTGCGCATCGCTGCGACAATCGTGTCAGTGTCCATTACAAGCCTCACGAGGCATGATATCACATCACCCGTGATGTGTCTTGCTTATCTCCCTAACCCCATCCTCGGCCCGGGCGTGCTGCCGCTCCGTCTCCTTCGCCTCCGTTCCACCCTCTGTCCCAGGCGGCGCTGAGTGCCATCCCGACGCGCCCCTGCACGAAGCTGCGCGCCAGCTCGTCAAGCCCGGCCTGGTGCTCGCGCCCGACGCCGGGCGCGGTCATGCTTATGCCGCTGCTGGCGGCACGGGACGCATTCCGCATGCCCTCCTCGCCGAGCCGTTCGCTGGTTGCGGCCATGAATCGGCACCTGCCGCCCTTGTGCAGGTTTAGGGCTCATTCTCAGATCATTCCGAATGAAGCTTTTTGAAGAAAGAGGCAGCACCATGAACGATGCTGCCTCTTTGATTTTGCTTCTGCCGACTGGCGTTTCGCCTACTTCAGCGGCGCCAGGATATCGTCGAGCAGCGCCGGCGTGTTCGGCACCCGTTCGAGATGCGGATAGCGCAGGCCACCGTGGTAATCGATCCGCACGGTGCGGAAGTGGTTCGCGTCCTGCACCAGGAGTTCGATCGGCGACGCGTTGGCATGGGCGAGCTTGATGGCGGCTTCGAGGTCGTCGCTGCCGTCATAGGCAAGCCCGTTCACCGCGAGGATTTTGCCGCCCTTGGCGAGCCCTGCCCTGAACGCAGGACTATCCCATGCGACACCGGCAATGGTGTCGTTCTCGCGCATGGTCAGGCCGATCGACCAGCTGAAGTCGCTGGCCTTGCGACGCCCCTCGATGCTTTTCAGGAAGCCGGATTCCTTGTCGTTGTAAACCAGCCGGTAACCGCCGCGGGTTATACCGTCGAGGGGAGCGCCGGGACCGTGGCGATCCAGCCGCGAGCGTAGGAAGCCCGTCCAGTCGTACGGCAGCACACCGTTCAGTGCGGCGACCACGTCGTCGAACTTGTAAGTCACGGTGACATAGCTGCCGTTGTTGATGCCGAAAAAGGCGCGGGCGAAATCGTTGAGCGATTTCTGGCCGTGCGTCTGCTCGCGGATCAGCGTGTCGGCGTCGAGCCAGATCAGCAGCCCTTCGACGTAGTAATCCTCCGAACGCTCCCAGTTACGCCAGCTTTGCGGCCGGCGCTGGTTGATGATCGGGTCGTTCGTCGTGTCTTGCAGCGGGCGCCACGACCGGCCAGCCTCGCTGTCCATGTCGGCCGCGTCGTCGGCAAGCGCCTCGAGCGCCTGGTCGCGGCTCCACAGACCCGACCGCGCGGCGAGGATCTGGCCCCAGTATTCGGTCTGGCCCTCATACACCCACAGCAGGCTGTCGCGCTCCGGAACAGAGAAGTTCGGCGCCCACAGATCGGCTGGCCGGCGGAACTTGCCGTCCCACGAGTGGGTGTATTCGTGCGGCAGCAGGTCGCGGTCGGCGAACCTTTTGTCCCAGTCGGTGAAATACGGCCGGTCGACGCCGTTTTCGCTCGACCGGTGATGTTCGAGGCCGACGCCGCCAAGCTGGTCGCTCAGTGCGAGCAGGAAATCGTAGTGGTCGTAATGGTGCGACCCGTAGGTCTTGTAAGCCTGCTTGATAAGCGCGCGATGCTTGGCCAGCTGGTCCGGCGAGATGACCAGGTCGTCCGGCTTGTCGGCGACGATGTTGAGATGGACCGGCACCTTGCCGCCGGGATCGAGGTCGATCCGGCTGAAATAGCGGCCTGCATAAAGCGGCGAGTCGACCAGCGTGTTGAGCGTCACCGGCCTGAACGACAGCGAGCCGTCGGCAGGCTGGGGCGACGGGGTCGCCTCCAATGCCGTTGCATGCTGCCAGCCGGACGGCAGCTTGAGCGTCGGCTGCACGGTGATGCCACGGGTGAATACGCCGGCCGGGTAGAGCACCACCGTGTTCCAGGCGAGGTCGATCATGTCGGGCGTCATGTCGACGCGGCCTTCGCGCTCGGTCGGCGGCGACAGGTACTGGAAGCTGACGTCGAGCGACTTGGCGTCCTGCGGCAGCTTGAGGTGAAACGCGTTCACGTCCACCACGTCGCGCAGCCATTCCACGCGCTGGCCGTCCGCTTTGATGACGAGGCCGGCGAGATCGGCAATCGGGCCGGTCGGGCTATGATCGCCCGGCACGAAGCGCGGGTAGAGCAGCGTCATGGAGCCGTCTTTGCCAGCGCTCCCTGCGTCGCCGACGGGAATCGTCTCGTGCACCTGGATGATGTGGCGCGCGAGATCGGTCGCATCGACGTCCAGCTTGATCTGCCCGGGCCATGCCACATCCCGGGGATCCGGAATGGAAGGCGGTTGGGCCAGCGGTTGCGGCTGCTGGGACGACGCCGATGACGAAGGCGGCTGCTGTTGCGTCGCGGGGGGCGCCTCGTCCTGCGCGGCCTGGGCAAAGGCGGCGTTGCTGGCGAGGAGAATTGCGATTGTGGAGGCGGTGAGGTTTGGATGCTTCAACGGTCGGGGCTCCATGGGCCGCCGGACGCTAGACCAAGCCCAATGCCGCAGGAAACAGGCCGAGGGTGAAGGTTACGCATACCGTTACGCCACTGCATCCTGACGCGCGCGTTTGGCCGCCATCAGGAGGACGCCCTCGATCAGAGCATCGGCGTCCTCGTAGGTGGTGCGGTGGTTGAACAAGGCCGCACGGATGGCGACGCGGCCATCGATGGTTGTCGTGGAAGGTGCCGCGATGCCGGCGTCCTGCAGGTCGGCCACGATGTCGCGATTGAGCGCGTCGAGGTCGAGCTTGTGCGTCGCGACCCGGAAGCAGACGATGTTGAGCGTCACGGGCGCCAGCAATGCGAGGCTCGGCTCGCGCCCGATGCGAGCGGCAAGATGACGCGCCACGGCGCAACCGTTCTCGACCACGCGGCCGATGCCTTCGGTGCCGTAGGCCTTCAACGTCATCCAGACTTTCAGCGCGCGAAAGCCGCGTGACAGATCGGGCCCGAGGTCGCGGGGCCATGGCGGGTTGCCGGCCAGGCCCCTGATTTCCTGCGTCAAATAGGCGAGGCTCTGGGCGAACGTGGCGAGATGGGCGGCTGGATCGCGCACCAGGACGCAGCCGCAATCGTAGGTGACCTGCGCCCATTTGTGGAAATCGAACGCCACGCTGTCGGCCCGCTCGATGCCGGCGAGCAGCGGACGCATGGCGGGCGAGGCCGCGATGGTCGCGCCGAATGCGCCGTCGACATGGAACCAGAGGTTTTCGCGCGCGGCGATGTCGGCCAGTGCTGCCAGGTCGTCGATCGCACCGGTGTCGACCGTTCCCGCCGTGCCCACGATCAGGAAAGGCTGCCTGCCTGCGCGCCGGTCAGCGGCGATCGCCTGCTCCAGGGCCGCAACGTCGATGCGATGATCGGTGCCGGGCGAGATCGCGTGCAGTGCCGCGGTGCCCATCCCAGCCATGTCGAGCGCGCGCGGGATGCAGCCGTGCGCGGCGGCCGAGGCGTACGCGACCAGCGGAGCCGAGCGCAGGCCGTGACTGCGAACGTCGGCACCGAGGACCGACCGGCGCGCTGCCAGCACCGCGATCATGTTCGCCATTGAGGAGCCGGTGACGAGCACGCCCGAACTGCCGGCCGGCATGCCGATCATCTCCGCCGCCCAGGCGATCACCTGGCGCTCGACTTCGATTGCGGCATGGTCGCGGCCGCCGCAGTTCACGTTGAAGATGCCGCCGATGAGCTCCGCCAGGTAGCCGGCTGCGTTGCCGCCGCCATTGACCCAGCCCATCATGCGCGGGTGTTCGTTGGCACTGCTGTAAGGCAGGATGAGGCGGCGAAAATCGTCGTAGATCGCGTCCATCGACTGCCCTGTCTGAGGAATCGCCGCACGCAATTCCTCGCGCAATTCGTCGGGCATGCGCAGCCAGACCGGCCGTTCCCGCGAGCTTTCCACCCAGTCGAGCATGTCGTCGAGCATGCGATGGCCGAGCGCCCGGGTTTCGGACCAGTCGGCGGGATCGAGCGAGGTCAGTCTCGGGGGTGTCATGACGCTCCGGACAGGCAAGGGGCACCTTTCTTCCCGTCTAGGGCAGCAGCGGCAAGCCCCCGAGCTTCGTTTGGTCCTGCGTGCAGATCGCGAGTTCGGACAGCATGCGGCACGAGGCGGCATAGGGGAGGCCTGCCAGGGCGTTGGCGTAGCCGGATAGTATGACGCGCACCTCGCCGGAAGCGGGTGGATCGGCGAGCGGTTTCGAGAGATCGCAGTTGGGTTTTGCCCGGAGCCTGCCAACATACGCCGTGTTCGTGGGCACCAGGGTTTCGCCGCCGATCCACAGTACCTGCATCATGGTGTCGTAGTGCGGATCGCACCCGAAGGGAGGCAGCACGACAAGCGAGGAACTGCCTGCGAGGATTGCGCGGAGGCGCGGCGGATCGAAGTGCCATGCGGGCTGCTCGCGCATCCGGAGATGCGTGTAGCCGATGACGCCGCGGCCGTCTGCCACCTGAAGCGTCACGACGAGCGGCAGCACCGTCACCGCACGGCGCGGCGCTGTCCGCAGCATTGTCACCACGCCGCCGAGCAGCAACACGTAGGTGACGGGCCAGAATAGTCGTCCGCTCGATCGCAGAGGTTCGAGGAGCGCCATCGGCAGGTCCAAACGGAACAGCAGGAGGTGGAAAAGATAGACTTTGTTCGACAGCGCGAGCGCGAACAATGCTGTGCAGCACAACGATAAACCAAGATGCCGGCGGATCGAGCTTCCCAGTTCCCGTCTTGCGTTCAAAACGATCCATAGCAGCAGGAGGATGAGCCCTGCACCGAGATAGGCCGGTGCATCGAGTTGGCCGCCGGTCGCGTCGATCGGGTCTAACGAGAGGCCGGTGAACAATGCCGACCCCCCCGGATAGAATGGCGAGGCGAGGTTCATCGAGAAAAAGCCGAAGCCGCCTGCGCTGACACCGTGCCCATACCCAAATACCGCGCCGATCGTGATCAGCAGGCCGGTAGCGCAGGCCATACCGAGTGCCGCTTTCCGCCAAACGCGATCGCGCCGAAGCAGCAGTGTCAGCGGAGCGGCCGCAAGCAGCGCCATGTTCATCACGGCGATATACGGATGGACCAGCAGGCTTGCCGGAGCAAGCAGACATGCCGCGACGAGCGCGCCGCGCGAACCTGCGACGATGCGGAAATACAGGCCGAGCATCATCAAGATCGAGAAGTGACTGCAGAGTGCAGCATGGCGCAGCCGCGTGACGAAGATCGGTTGGGTAATCGCCAGAAGTACCATGCATGCGGCCGTCCAAGCCCTCCGCTCACCCATCGAGCGCAAAGCGAACACGGCGGCAGCGGGTTGCAGCACCCAGCACAACGCCTGCCAGACGGTAATGACCTGATCAAAGGGCGGCAGCAGCGGCCGCAACAGTTTCGCGAGGATGGCCGCCAGCGGGATGCTGTCGGTGAAGGCGATGTTCACGCCATAAGGGCGCTCGAGCCTGTCCGCGACGAGCAGCGGCCAATGCCAGGGTTCGGCAAAGAAATAGCGTTGCCCGATCACATGTGTTGCAAAATCGGCACCGAGCGGCGCACCCGGCGGCAAACGGCCAAGCAGCGCCCAGAATGGGAAGAGCAGCACGGCAACGAGCAGTCCAAAGGCCAGCGCTGCGCCATAAATCCGATAGGACGGACTGTCCTGCATCGATCGTCCCTGGTTTGGCTTCGATGCTAGAGGTTTATCCGATCGCTCGCGAGCGGCTCCAACACGTGCAGCAGAGGTTTGCAATGTCAGGCCGGCAGCATCGTTTCACCCTGCCGCCTCTCGAACAAATCTGCCACGGCGAACGTCTTCAACAGGTCTGGAACCGCGGAGGCTGCAACCGGCTTGCTGAAGTAATACCCCTGCACGCTCGTGCAGCCATGAGCACGCACCTGTTGCAGTTGAGCCGCCGTCTCGACGCCTTCCGCCGTCGTCGGAATGCCCAGGCTGGTTCCGAGTGCCGCAATGGCGCGCACGATGGCGCTGTTCTGCGGCGCCCCGGAAACACTGATGAACGACCGGTCGATCTTGATCTTGTCGAAGCAGAACCGACTGAGCTGGCTGAGCGACGCATAGCCGGTCCCGAAATCGTCGAGCACCAGGCCGACGCCCATGTCGTGAATGGCGCTGAGTGTCGCGACCACGGCGCCCCCGTCGCCAAGCAGCAGACTTTCCGTGATTTCGATTTCCAGGCGGTGCGGCGGCAGGCCGGATGCGGCAAGCGCCTCCGCAACGGAACGCGCGAAGGTGCCGGTTTCAAACTGCTTCGGCGAGGCATTTACCGCGACGGAGACATCGCTGTTCCAGGAGGCCGCTTCCTTACAGGCGGTTCGCAGCACCCAATCCCCAATCGGGCAGATCAGATCGAGCTCCTCGGCAATCGGGATGAATTCGACGGGACTCACCAGGCCGCGCCCTGGGCTGCGCCATCGAATCAGCGCCTCAACACCCGTCACCCCCTCGTGCAGCATGTCGATCTGCGGCTGATAATGCAGTTCGAATTCGCCGCCTGCCAGCGCCCGGCGGAGATCCATTTCAAGGCCCCGCTTGTACGCTGCGTGTTCCGTCAGCTTCCTTTCGAAGAATCGCGGCGAGCCACGCAGGCCGGCCTCAGCGGAATTCAGCGCAAGAGCCGCATTCTTGAGCAAAGTCTCGGGCGTGGTGCCGTCCTGCGGCGCCATCGCGACACCGATGAAAGCCGTCGCCGGGATCGTTTCATCGTCCACCAGATAAGGACGCGACAACGAGTCCATCACGCGCGCCGCCGTTGCCGCGATGTTGCCTTCTTTCGCATCGACCGCAACGGCAAACTCGTTTTCGGATGTCCGCGCGAGCAGGGCGTTACCGTCGCAGACGGTTTCAAGCCGTGCCGCAGCGAGGCGAAGGAGCGTATCGCACGTCGTATGCTCGAACTCATGATGGACGCCACCGAGATGCGGCAGGCGTATCTTCAGGATAGCCATGGCGGCGCTCTCGGAAGCATTTCCCAGCCGGTCACGCAGCATGAGCATAAAATGCTCACGGTTCGACAAACCAGTGAGAGGATCCGACGAGGCATGTTCGAGCAGCCAGTCGCGCGATTGTTCGAAGTCGGAGAGATCCTCGAGGCAGACGACCCACCCGAGACCTGCCGCCCGCCTCACATCTGCAAAGACCGTTCTTGGACCACGATCGCTCGAAAGTTCGACTTTCAGCGTTGCTGCATCATGGTCCAGGCAAAGCAGCGCCGTCTGCAGTGCAGCTGCGTCCAGCGTCTTCAACGACGGGCTCGCGGCAAGCAACTCGGAGAGCTGCGGCGCACCGGAGTCGCAATCATGGTTCAGCCCCAGCATGATCGAGGCGGCCCGGCTCACCAGCTGCACCGACAGGTCCTGACCGACGACGATGATGCCAACCTTGACGTGATCCAATGCGGACTGGAGCAACAAAGCCTGCGCAGACTCCGCCTGGCAACCGCAGGGTGCCCTCCCGAATGCGTGAACGCCGCTTGTCACCTGCACACTTCTCCGGACCAGACCGCCGGAGCAAAGGTAACCGGAAAACGTTTCGGAAAAGTTTAGATATTCCGGCGGGTTGCCTGCACCCTGCGGCGCTACGAAATTCCGGCGCAGAACCTGGCGATGCGCGTGCAGGCCTCGTCGAGCAGATTGTCCGCCGCCGCGGTGCTGATGCGGATGTGGCCCGGAGAGCCGAACGCCGTGCCATGAACCGCCGCGACATGCGCCTCGTCGAGCAGTGCCGCGCAGAAATCCTCGTCAGTATATACTAGGCGCCCTTGGGATGTGCTCTTGCCGAAGAATGCCGACACGTCCGGGAACAGGTAGAACGCGGCTTCAGGGCGGTGACAGAAGATGCCGGGAATGGCCGCGAGGCGCGCGTACACGGTATCGCAGCGGCTTGCATAGACAGCCCGCATTCCGGCTACCCGATGCTGCCGCCCGTTCAGCGCTGCCGCCGCGGCCGCCTGCGCCATCGGCGAGACACCGCCCGTCGCCTGCCCCTGCACCTTCGCCATGGCCGCGATCAGCTTCGCGGCGCCGCCGGCAAACCCGACGCGCCAGCCCGGCATCGCATACGTCTTCGATACGCCGCTGATGGTCAGCACCCGGCGTGCAAGCGTGCTCAGCGCCGGCTCGCACGCTGCGGCCGCAACCTGTGCCAGCGTCACATGCGCCGAGCCGTCCAGCACGAGATGTTCATACATGTCATCGGCCATGATCCAAACGTGCTCGTGCGGCGCCATGGCGCGCGCGATGCCGGCGAGATCGTCGGCCCGGGCGACGGCACCGCTCGGATTGTTCGGAAAATTCAGCACCAGCCAACGGGTGTTCGGCGTCACCGCGGCTGCCAGCGATTCGGGGCGCGGCAGGAAACCCTCGTCGCGACGACACGGCACGAACACCGGCACGCCGCCACCCATCCTTGTGACGAGCGGGTAAGCATTCCAGTAAGGCGTCGGGATGATGACTTCCGAACCGGGATCGAGTGTCGCGATCAACGCATCGAAGATGATCTGCCTGGCGCCATTGCCCACCAGGATTTCATCGGCGCTGAACTCGAGCCCGTTGTCGCGCAGGAACTTGGCCCGAATTGCCTCTTTCAGCGCAGGCGTGCCGCCGACCGCGGGATAGCGCGTTTCACCCGCCAGGGCGGCGTCATGCGCCGCTGCGACCGCTTCCTCCGGCGATGCGAAATCGGGTTCGCCCAGCGTGAGCGCGATGACGTCGAGCCCCTGCGCGCGCATCGCCCTCACCCGCGCCGCCGCTGCCATGGTTTCGGCCGCGGGAATGGCGGACTGCCACGCCGACACCGGCGGCAGGGTCATCGCGGCACGTCACGCCAGGACGTGGCGAGCTTCCTCAGACACGGGGCGTCAAACCG
>CAZZVF010000060.1:0-11702 GCA_964657355.1 uncultured Buchnera sp. | reverse complement strand
TGGCTTCCAGCGACGCCAGCGCCGTGTGTGCGGGCCAAAAATCCTGATGGCTCGCGACCAGCGAGGAGAGCATGCGGCGCGCGCGTGCGTCGTCGGCGCCACCGAGGAGCGATGCCAGCAGGAGTGCCGCCGGCGGATCGTTCGGGGCCAGGCGGTGCGCGCGCTCCAACCACCGGAGCGCGCTGTCCCGGTCGTTGTCCTGCAAAGCCCTCATGCCGAACGCAACGGCAGCTTCGGCGCTGCCGGATGTCTGTTCCTTCACCGATGCCGGAAAACCAGTCAGCCGTACCAGGACACTAACGCGTCGTCATGCTGTCAATTCGGCGAGGAGCGTTCCCGCAGCTTGAAGTTCGCGTGGGGCAGTCGGCCTTCCCGGTAGCCGAGCAGGTAGAAATGCGCGCGGCCCGAGGCGAACACACCCTTTCGCACGGCGTCCGCGATATCGCTGTAATTTGCCAGGTACCACTCTTCGTCGACGTCGATTTCGTATGGCATCCGGTGCTCGTAGAAACCCACCTTCACGAAGTGGTCGGTGGCGCTGGTGAAATCCCCCCGCTCGACCGCTTCGCCCACGTCCGGCGAGCGTTCGATATACCAGCGCTCGTCCACGGAAATGTCCGAAACGACCCTGGCGAGAATACTGACGAAATAATCGCGGTCGATCGCGAGATAGGCGGTCTTCTGCGAGGGAACCACAAGTTTTTTGTTCAGCAAAGTTGCGTACGTATCGTGCGGCATCATTCTCGCTCGAACTCCTTGCTGCGGTAAAAACGTAACGGTTGCATATCGGCCAGTGCTTCCTGGTGCAATAGGAATGCCAACCCTAGAGCATTATAGCAAATACGTTAACCGATGCGTGTCCCATACGCCTCAATAAGAGCGCCTCCACGCTCATTTGGAGCACGCACGCATGCAAGACCGTGCAAGGTGGGAGTTGCGCCTTGAGAGGCTGGGTTGTGTGGCGAGCGATCGCACGCTCGGCCGGGTTCCTGACCGGTCAGCGATCCCGTCGGCTGCGCACCGCCGCTAACGGCCCTGCCAAATCGGACCGGTTTTGGTCGTTCTGCTCAGCCTCGCTGCCTGCCGTCTAAGCAATTAGGAAGAAGCGGCCTTTCGAGAGCAATCCGGTCACATCTCCGGGATGATTTTGGGCTGGGTTTGCTACCAACGCTGAAGACTTGCCACCCCACCACGAACGCGGGACAGTGCAGATCGGATCGCTAAGGCCCAGTTGGCCAGGACCGCCTGCGAGCACGGATGATATTGAAGTCGTTTTTCAAGCTGAAGCAACGTGCCCCCAAACCGCTTTCCAAGGGGGAGGAACCAGTCGGGATCGAATTTTTATCCGATCCATTGCTGTCCATGCAGCCACCCGAAGATTTGCCCATCAGCCCGGGATTGCCGGCCAGTGCGCCGGATCTTTTTGCAGATGGAGGAACCGTTACCGTCGACAGCAAGGGGCAGATACAAGCCAACGAGTTGCAGGTGGCCGACATCCTGGAAGCCGCCGGCCTTTCCTTGAGTACCTTGCCGCTGGAAACGCCGACAAGCCCGCCATCCGCCTCGCCTCAACCGGCACCTCAACTCTTGGGTACCGTTCCGGCGGCTGAAACCATTATCCAAAAACAACCAGAATCGTCTTCGCTGCCTTGGCCCGATGGCCTGTTCCAGCAGAGGCCGGGAGTCAAAATGGCAGCTATTGGACGGGTCGAGGTGCTTTCGACGGAATTTGCGATGGGGTGGGCGGCGGCTGCGCGGAGTGGCGCCTTCGCGCATGTGCTGGCAGTGCTGGATGGAGAAGTCATCGGCGCAGCAGTCGCTCGGTTCGGCCGCGTCGACCTAGACCGCGCGCGTTCCGAGGGCACAATGGATGCCTACGCGTTCGTCGTTGTTTTCACACGCAAGGTCGAGCCGGATCGGGTGCGTTCGATCACGATCGTCTCGCCAGGAGCACCGGCGCCGTTGCTGGAGGCGCGAGAGGTGAAATCGGACCGCACGCCGATCCTGCGGGTGTTCCTGTTCGGCTCACCGCGCTCCGGCACCTCCGAGCTTGGAACCACGCTGACGAACGTGCTTGGGATCCCTTGGATGGGCGAGGGCCATGCCGCGCCACTGTTCTCGAGCGCTGCCGACGCGTTGAAGGGCGACCCCGATGCGCCGAACGGCATGGTGCGTTTCATGGGCAAGAACCATCTCCGCGATATCGCCGTCGAGGCTGCAAAGCAGGCCTATTTCATCAACCACGCCTCGTCGTCGTTCCTCGACAAGACGCCCGGCATGCCGATGATTACAGCGGCGCCCTTCCTGCTTGAGTGCTTTCCGGATGCGAAGTTCATCTTCCTGCAGCGCAATCCGATTGCCAACATCCTATCGCGGATGGTGAAGTTCGGCGGCAATTTCCAAGGACATTGCAGGGACTGGAACGCCACGATGATGGAGTGGTTGAAAGTCCGGTCATTGCTCCCGCATTATCTAGAGATCTCCCAGGAGGAAATGGCGTCGGCGCCGCAGATCGTAGCCGACAAAATCAGCATCTATCTTGGTGAGCCTGAAGGAAAGTCCGCTGTCGCGGCGTCTTTGTCGTCCGGTAATCGGGAGCGAACAGGAGCCGGTTTTGGGAAGTCGAAACTCGCTGAAACCGGCTGGTCGCCAAACGAAATCGATGTTTTTTTAAGAACGTGCTCCCCAGCTATCGAAGCATACGGATATGAATTTGATTCCGATGGATCACTGCAGATTCTACGCGGTTCAGCCAGAGTTCTTCCTGAATAAAAGAAGATTTCAAGATTGATTAAGCTAACGAGTTGTTCCGGACGCTGGGATGACGATTGCGCAGCGCCACGATGAACTATCGGTTCTTCTGCAAATTCAGGTAATGGAATACCATTCCGGTCAATGAGGTTGGATCAGATTCGGGAAGAACGTGATCAGGGACGTTCAACCAGCTTTGAAAAACCACTTGCTGTGGATGCAAATTCAATTCTTGTTCAACCTCATGTTCATGCTTTGTCAGAAAGTGACTAACGTCAACTGAAGTAGATGCCGATGGATCTCCATGGTAGATAACGCCTACATCTACGCCCGAATTACGAGCAATTGTCATTACTTGTTTAAGGGCAGTCTTCCAATCCAGATTCCATCTGATGTCAAGATCAATGAAGGCGATTGGCGTGCCGGCCGCCCTTTTAAACGCTTCAAACCAGTCTTTAAATTCGTTTGGAGTTGGATAGTCGTCATGCGACGCAAGCGGCTCCACATCTCCAATCTTAACGGCTGGAAACAGTCTTTGAACCCCATGGACAGTGGCAGCAGCGTCCAGCGCAACCTCATAGGTCGGCAAATGGCAATAAAATTGCTTTGTATAAACATGTCCATCGACGAGAGGTCCAAGCATAGCCACGTACGAAAGTTCTCCGCCAAGTCTTTTAAGCCGTTCCAGCAGTGGGAGCATCCATCGAGTTCTCACCTCTCCGGGTTGGCACCATCCCGCGTGCGTTAAGACCGGCATTTCGACGCCTAATGACAAGCCCTGTCTTTTCACGAAGCCGATCACGCTTCTGATATCGTTATCCGAACCTCGCCTTAGAAGATCTATGTATATCTGAAATACCGCAGTATTCGCTCGAACTATGTCCCACGGCGCTCCTGGCTGGAACAATCCGAAATAGTCGGGTGTGCCGTGGCCCGTAACCCTAGGATTAGGATGTAATGGCGCTAACCATATCGCAGGCCGGGCCTTGGCACATTGCAAAAGAAGAGGCATGATTAAAACCACGCCCAGCATTTGGGTAAGTGACCTTTGCGAAATCAAGAGTATTTGGCCTCTTTGTGAGATAGATTATCAACTTGGACTAGAAGTAAGCTGCAAAAGCCTCCCGCGCCATCTCGGGGCTTAATCTTACGTGCTTAAGGTAATCATTTCCCTCTATAGGAAATATGCATCTATCAAGATTTAGCATATCAGTGAAAAAGGTATTGTCGGCATAGCGCCGCCCAAGTATACCAAACATGAGTTGAAGAACACCACCAATGTAGATCGCTTTTCTTTGAAGCGATTTCTCAATGAAACAACCAATCGGCATAGCGTAAGATCCGCATGACAAAAGTGCGAGATCGAAATCCAAATGCGAAATTCTGTCTTTTAACCAATCTACAGTCTCGAACCAATTGTTGTGTGGATAAAATTCTGCTGGCAAACCAGCATAAGTAATAGGTGTACGTTGAATTAGAACTTCTGTTTTTGGAAAACTAAAAGATTTGAAAATCTCATCTATTCTATTAGAGTTAAATTTAATACTTTCTTCGAACGGCGAGACAATCAACAGTTTTTTGCCTGCAACAAAGCGGGATAGGGTCTGCATTATGCAATTCGCACGGCTCAAACGTTCGACAAACGCGTATGGATAAGCGACAAGACCTCCGCCGATGCCGTCAACTTTGTTGACGAGCAACTCTAATCCAGCTCGAAAGTCGACGATCGGCTCTGGTGCAAATTCCGGAAAGTAAATCGCGTTAAGTCGTTTTGTGCAGAAGAACGCGTTGCGCAATGTTGTGTAACTCTCTTGCAACTCGTTCAAGTAGCGAATGAACAGGTCGCCAGATCTGCTTTTATCATAAAACCCATTCAACCGTTCTGTGATTGTTCGATGTTTGTAGATTGATGACCAGACGTTCGTTGTGGTTTCTTGTGCCTCTAGTAACGCGGCGACGGCTTCCGTATCACTTCCACCGAGGCGGCCGATGAAGATTGGATCAGTCGCCTCGAGCAGGTTACCTATAGCGTGAGAGCATTCGCCGAGGTCTTGAACAAGTCTCATCTTCGTTCATCCATTAAAACAATTAGTTACTTAATGTGCCGCCATAAGACTAGTTCAACATCTGTAAGCGGCTCAGGCTATCGTTGCGTTCAGACAGTTTATGGTCGTCGCCAGAGCAGTTCTTGCCAATCAACGCCATTGGTGGAGGCTTCTACAACAATTACGTTTGGTTCACTATCTCTCGGAGCAAATGCCAACTCGAAAGCGTGGTCGCCGTTGCCGAACCCTGATTTTAGTAGATCAAGTCGATATTTGGCAGCTGTGCAACGCCCAACGACTTCGTCACCTTGTCTCGCCCGAATAAACAAGTGTATGGTCGGTTGCGTAGTATCAAAGGCCCATCCCCACAGCGTGGTGTCAGAGGAGGCCTCAACAATCCCTTTTATAACCGCTTGCCCAGGCGAACTTTTCTCAAGTTTTGTGCCGACCGGCGATTCTGAGGCACTTTGAACGTTCCCTGATCCAACCTTCTGCTTTCTTTGCTCAGCAGTATAGATATGCTGTCCGACGATTGGTAAATCGCTTGGATTAAGAAGAAAAATTCCAGAAGCTGCAGCGGTGTCCGCCAACTCTGGGTCGAATTTCGCAAAAGACAAAATGCCAATTGTAGCCCCCATTGTTTGGCTATCTTGTCGAACGTCCGATATTACTGTCGCCATGGAAAGAGTTTCCAGATCGGCTACAACAAGATTCAACACAATGCCGTCTCGCGACGCCCGCACCCAAGCTTTTACCCAAGGCCAAGGAGCAAGCAAAGCCCAACCCGAGGACTTCAGATACCCACGCGTCCAAGCAACAAGTTGGTTGCTGCTCAGATTGGAAGGCCAGCGATCCGGTGGCGGGCGTCGAAAGAATAAACGAAGAATCACTTTAGCCTTCAACTATAAAGTGCTTCTTGCACGCTTTCGGAGACGCGCTCGTCGAGGCTCTGGCGCATATAACACCCGACAACTCCCTCAACCATCAGCTCCCGCGCCGGTGGTGGCACGATGCCCTCGGCCAGACTCTCCCATAGCCCTTCCTCGGTGGCGGCGCGGCGCATGACGGCGGCAAGGCCGCGTGCGTCGGCGGCGGGGAATTGGAGGCCGTCCACGCCATCGCGGACGCGTTCGGCCATGGCGCCGATGTTCGAGCAGATCACCGGGCGGCCGAACATCCAGGCTTCGGATATCACGAGCGCGAACGTCTCCCACCACACGGAGGGCACGATGCACCAGTCGACCCGGCCCATGCGCGACGCGAGCTGGCCTACCTCGTAGCCGCCGTTGAAGCGGACGCGGCGCTGCTCGGGCGGGAGAGCGTCCTCGGCCGAGCGGAACGCCTCGATTTCCGTGCGTCTCGGCTCGCTCGCGTAGCGCAAATTCTCGCCGTTGATCTCGACGGAGAAATCGTGAAAACCCTCGGCGCGCAGCAAGGCCACGGCCTCCAGGATCAGCCACACGCCCTTGTTGTCCACCAGCTGGCCGAAAAAGCCAAAACGGTTGCGCGAGGCGGGTGCCGTGCTGGAGACGATGGCGGGCGAGCCGAGCGCATAGTTGCGCTGGCCGTTCGTCACGTGATGCAGGCGCGACCGGTCGAGCCCCCAGGTGACGTAATGCTCGATCATGAAACGGCTCGGCGTGGTGAACGCGTCGACATGGTCGAAATGGCGCTTGATCCAGAGTTCGCGCAGAAAGAAGCTTTCGGGCCCGTGCTCGGGGAAACACTGGTTGCAGCGCGAGGGGGAGGCGCGGTCGCACAGGGCCTTGTCGTGCGTGCGCAGCATCTGCCCGTTGGCGTTGCAGATGGCCAGGAACTCGTGGAGCGTGAACACGATGCGCACGCCGGGCAATACGCGGCGCGTGTAGGTGATGAGGTCCAGGCCGATGAGCAGGAAATGGTGGAAATGCACCACGTCCGGCTGCAGGTCGCTGAGGAATTCGCCGTAGGCGTCGAGCAGCCGCGGGTCGGAGGTCTTGTGCCACCAATGGTCGTAACCGCGGCTGAGAAACAGGAACTCCCCGGGCCGGCCGTCGAAACCGGTGATGCAGGCGCCGGCCTTGTAGAAGGCGGCCTGGCTCGGGTCGATGGCGGCGAGCAGCACGGGCTCGACGCCATCATGCTGCTTGAGGCCCTCGAACAGCTCGTAGGCAACCTGTTGCGCGCCGCCGCGGACGATTTCCGGATGGAACAGGCTGAACAGCAGCACCTTCATGGCGTCGTCACCGGCAATGCCACGGGCCGCAGTGGGCGCCTGAGCGGCTGGCGCGACGATGGTTCGGGCGGCGACTGCGGCGCATCCACGGCCGGGACCTGCATCGCCGGATGCGTGGGGTTAGGCCCGGTGAGGCCGGACAGGATGGTCTTTTCCCAGCGGCGGGTGAAATACCAGCGGTTGACCAGCGACCCGCCCTCATGGTGCGGCCGCCGCGTGGACCCCTTGCCTTCCAGATGCCACAGCCGGAGGTCGTGGATCCAAGCGGGATGACCGCCCGCGAGACTCTTCAGGCAGAGGTCGGCGTCTTCGTAATGGCCGAAGATGTAGTCTTCCGTGAAGCCGCCGAGTTGCTCGTACCAGGCGCGATCGAACGACATGAAGGCGCCGGTGAGGGCCGGTACCGGGCGCGGCTTGAGGTGCCCGGTGGACCAGGAGGGTGCGCCTTTGCCGTAATGCTCCACGCGTGCCATGCGGCGGCGCCCGATGCTGTCGGATTGCAGCGACACGTCGCCATCCATTTCGAAATACATGCCGCCATGCATGAGCGATCCGTCGTCGTAGTAGAGCGGCACGCCGAACAGCTTGGTGCGGTCGGACGGCAGGGTGTCGACCAGGCTGGTGTGCTGCGCCGCCCAGTCTTTCTGACGGGGGAAGACGTCCGGATTCACGTTCAGGATGCGCCGGCCGAGTGCAGCCGTGACGCCGGCGTTGTTCGCAGCGCCGAAGCCCGCGTTGCCGGGAAGCAGCACGACAGTTTGGTTCAGTCCGTAGATCTGCTGGCAAAGCTTGGCCTCGCGCAGCATGGTTTCGGAAATTTCCGGGCTGTTGGAAACGTAGACGAACTCGTAGTCCTCGATTCCCGGCAGACCGGCGAAAAGCGCGCTTTGCACAAACAGGAATTCGGCTTTGCCGTAGAGGCACACGATGATCGAGCCGAGCGGCTGTTTGCGGCGCGTGCCGAAGCGTTCGACGTGGCGGCCGCCGACGACCTTGGTGGTAATGGCGCGATTGAGCGAAACAAGCTCGTTGCCGAGGCCGCCGTCGAGGCATGCAGCACCCTCGATCTGCGCGTTGCCGAAGAATTCCGCGGACGTGAGATAGCCAAGCGCCAGGTCGCGCAATTCGGACGGCGAACTGGTGCGAGTCGGCGCGTCGAGATGCAGCACACCGCCGTCGGCCATATGAATGTCGATCAGCGCCGTTGCCGACACGTCCGGCAGGGCCGCAGAAGCCACCAGGCCGAAGAACCCGTAGCGATGGACGCCGCTCACCTGGAGCGCACCTTCTACGTCGGTACGGCGCATTCGCGCGAGAAACGCCGCGTCGAATGTGACGCGCCAGGAACCGCAAGCTAGCGTGAGTGCCTGCAGCGGGCAGTCCAGATCATCGATCCAGCCAATGACCATGACGCCGCCGTTGCGCGCGACAACGACGGCTTCCACGGAACTGCGAAAAGCACGTTCCGAGGGCGTAGCGAGAACGTCGGGCAGAATTCGGTTACGCAGGTTCGGCGGCGGAATGCGCGGCATTGCAGGAGCCGGTGGCGATGCCATACTTCCCGATCCGTTGCGCTTGGCAGTTGAAGTTCCCGGCGGCGGCAGGTCGTTGCCCAAAAGCTCCATGAGAATATCTGAAGCTTCGTCGGACGCTGTTGCGTCAGAGCCCGGGATGTTTGTTGCGTTTGGCCGGGCAGGCTTGCGCATGAGCTTTCCTGGGTCATTAAACGGCGGCAGAGGGATAAACCCGTTACAATTACAGGCGTGCTTAAACCTGACGCTAACGGTTTTATCCTCGCACCGCAACATCACGCGGCCGTGATTTAGCCGAGATTCAAGTGGCTTTTCCAGGCCCGGTTTTTGGACCCGCGTTCGTTGATGTTTTCGGTTCCTGCAGCTTCGCAGAAGGCGCGTTTTGCAACGGCGGCCCGGCGGCACCCTTCTTAAACCGCTGGACCGCGGCCCCAAGAAGGTTTTTGGATGATGGCTGCTCCTGCCTCGAGTTGGGCAAAGCTGGTGGAGTCTCCGCCAGCTGGCCGTTGCGCGGCACTATCACGACACGCAATGCTTCAAGTTGAGCGCCGTCAGCGGCGCAAGTCTCACCGGCCCTTATGGGCCCAACCTCACCCACGCCTGTGAAGCTGCCCCAATACGTACACTCGTGCGTGTGCGCGACGTCGCCAAGTAGCCTGAGGCGAACGCCGAGAAGCGGCAAGGCAAGGCCGCGGCTGCCGCAATACTCGCCTCCTGCGAGCCATGGAGTACTCCAGTCGGTTCCGAGCACTGCCTGGTATTCAATATCTGCGGGACCGAGGATCTCTTCAGGAGTCATTGCAAAGCCCTCGATAGCCCCCCCACCGCCAGGCTGTCCGGCCCAGGCACCTCCTGGTACCGTCACGTCACCGCTGCGTTCGACATGCGCGAGCAACGTGAGCTTCAGAGAAGCAATAGAAGGCACGGGCTGCACCACTTCAACCTCTGTGCCGTCTATGCGCCGGATGCGGACCTCCGGCACCGTTTGCGACCCAGCAACCTTGTAGATGGTGAGGAGAACACTCGCGTTTCCAAATTCCGCGCGCAGGTATGCTGCGTTTGCTCTCGGCATGATGAAATCGCCGTCCGACAGTGCTGCGACATGCGCACGCCCACGCTGCGCCCCGCTTGGCGCAATCGGGTCGAGCCTGATACAAGGCATTATGAGTTTGTCTCGAATGACAGCGATCTCAGGGGCCGAGACCTCGACCGAGTAAAAGCCGGGTTCGAACTCCAAAACCTGTGCCGTAGCCTCGAGTTTGGCAAGTCCATAGGGCTGCTCGTTCACGGGCCCCGCTGCCCGTTCCGTAACGTCCATGCTCTCGACCTTCCGCCTACCCAAAGCCAACCCACGTTGCCGACGTCCAGATGGCGAACCGATTCATCTAACCATCTATGGAACAGATGCGGAAGTCGGAAGCTGCCGCACCCAGCCCTTAAACGTCCAAATTGGCCACCTTGAGAGCATTGCCCACAATGAAGTCGCGGCGGGGTTCGACGACGTCGCCCATGAGGGTGGAGAAGACCTGGCCGGCGTCTTCGAGGTCGCCCACGCGGACTTGGAGGAGGGTTCGGGCGGCGGGGTCGAGGGTGGTTTTCCAGAGCTGGTCGGCGTTCATTTCGCCGAGGCCTTTGAAGCGCTGCATGGTGAGGCCGCGGCGGCCTTGGGCGAGAATGCGCTCGAAGGTGCTGGCGGGGCCCGAGACGCGGATTTCCTGGCTGTCGAGCTTGAGTGAAGCGGGCTCGCCGAAGGCCTTGGCCAGATGCTCGGTCTGCTCGGCGAGCCAGCGTGCCTCAGCACTGCGCAAGGCGGCCGGATCGAGGCTGTAGCGTTCGGCGACGCCGCGGACGGTGCGGCCGAGTTGCACGCCATGCGCATCGACGGCGACTTTCCAGCCGCGCTCGTTCGGTAGTGCTACGGCGTCGAGCCTTGCTGCCAGCGTCTGCGCATTGTGTTGCGCCCGTTCGGTGTCGGCGGTCAGCACGCCGGCGATCGCGACCTGTTCCAGCAGGGCCAACGGGATCTGCGTTCCCGCAAGTCCTTTCAGCTGCAGATAAACGTCCCGCAGCCAGCTTGCTTCGCCTGCGAGTTCAGCGCCTTCGAAACGGCCGCCATGCGCGTAGGTGAGTGCCGCACCATGCAGCGCCTTGTCGAGCAAGTAGCTGTCGAGTGCGTCGTCGTCTTTCAGATAGCGTTCGTCGTTGCCGCGCTTGGCGCGATACAGCGGCGGCTGCGCGATGAACAGATGGCCGCGTTCGAACAGCTGCGGCATCTGGCGGAAGAAGAACGTCAGCAGCAGCGTGCGGATATGCGATCCGTCCACGTCCGCGTCGGTCATGATGATGATGCGGTGATAGCGCAGCTTGCTGATGTCGAAACCGCCCTGCTCGGGCTCGCCACGGCCGATGCCGGTTCCGAGCGCCGTAATGAGCGTGCCGATTTCGGCCGAACCAAGCATGCGGTCGAAGCGCGCACGCTCCACGTTCAGGATCTTGCCTTTCAGGGGCAGGATCGCCTGCGTCTTGCGATCACGTCCGCCCTTGGCCGAACCGCCCGCACTGTCACCCTCGACCAGGAACAGTTCGGACTTCGCGGGATCGCGCTCCTGGCAGTCCGCCAGCTTGCCTGGCAACGTGGATATGTCGAGCACGCCCTTGCGCCGCGTCAATTCGCGCGCCTTGCGAGCCGCTTCACGCGCCGAGGCCGCATCCATCACCTTCTGGATGATGCCGCGGGCTTCCTTGGGATGCGTTTCGAACCAGTGCGAAATGGCGTCCGCCGCCACCGCCTGCACGACCGGCTGCACTTCGCTGCTGACCAGCTTGTCCTTGGTCTGGCTGGAAAACTTCGGATCCGGCACCTTGACGGACAACACCGCCGTCATGCCTTCGCGCATGTCGTCGCCGACCAAGGCCAGCGAGTCCTTCTTGCCCATGCCGTCGGCGTATTTGGAGACGACGCGCGTCAGCGCCTGGCGGAAGCCAGCCAGATGCGCACCGCCGTCACGCTGCGGAATGTTGTTGGTAAAGCAGAGCATCGTCTCGTGGAAGCTGTCGTTCCAGGAGAGCGCGAACTCGACGCGGATGCCGGACGCCACATCGTCATGGCCGACCGAGATCGAGGGCGTGAAAACCGAGGTCTTGGCGCGGTCGAGATAC
>CAZZVF010000059.1:0-11985 GCA_964657355.1 uncultured Buchnera sp. | reverse complement strand
CGCAGTTCCACGGCATAACCGGGCGTCAGGGCCGCCGCGATTTCCTCCGCCGTCTTGTCATACGCCATCACGGAAGTGGCCAACGTCGTCGAGATGCGCCCGTCCGGTCGCACCGTCACGTCCTCGTCCAGTTCCGGCGCCAGATAGAGCCGGACCGACAGCACGTCGCCGACCTGCACGCGGTAGGCTGGAACGTTTGCTACGGGCCCGGCCGGAAACACCGGCGCCATCGGCAGATTGCTGCGCACCTGGGCACACCCGCCCAACCAGCAAGCCAGCCCGACCAGCAGAACAGTGCAATACCGTAACGACACTGACGCTCATTGCCACGCCTGGCGCCAGGGGGCAAGCGCCACCATCAGGATATGGCTTGACGCTCATACGGATATCCCGTAGGGCCTGACCCGTGCACTCGGTCATCGAAACGCCAGTCTTCCTGGCGGACGCCAAATCGGCCGGCATGGACGAGGAGGAGCGGCACGCGCTCGTCGTGTTCCTGGCCGACATCCCCAAGCCGGGGACCTCATGGCCGGAACGGGCGGTGCCCGCAAATTACGCTTCAAACGACCGGGCACTGGCAAGAGCGGCGGTTACCGGATCATCTACTACCACGCAGGTGAGGATATACCGCTGTTTCTCCTCAACGTGTTCACCAAAGGCGACCGCTCCAATCTCTCCAGAGCCGAACAAAACACGCTGCGCGCCATCCTGTCCGACCTCGCCGACACCTACAGAAGGAACCCTGGTCCATGAGCAAACTCGGCAGCCGAATGATCCAGTCTGCGCGACAGGCGCACGCTTTTGCGTCGGGCGACGCGAGCGAAGGCTACGCGATCCACAAGCCGGTCGACGTCAAGGCTCTCCGCACGCGCCTCGACCTCGCACAACCCGAGTTCGCCAGCCGTTACGGTCTGTCCGTCGGCACCGTGCGCGATTGGGAACAAGGCCGCACCATCCCGGACCGTCCTGCTCAGGTTCTGCTCCGCGTCATCGAAGCCGAACCAGAACTTGTTCGCCGCGTGCTGGAACGGATTTAGATAATCCAATGCCCGACTACCTCTTCCTGGTGCACGACGACACCACGACTTCCGCGCCCGGCACATGGGAAACCTATCTGGCCAAACTCCAGGCGTCGGGTAGTTTTCAAGGCGGCAGCGCGCTCGGCACCGGCATCTGCGCCAGAATGACCGGCGCCGTCCCCGCCGTCACCCGCCATCTCACCGGTTTCATCCGCATCACCGCGCAAAGCCTCGAGGATGCGAGAACCCTACTGGCCGGCAACCCCGCTTACGAGTCCGGCGGCACGGTCGAAATACGCGAACTGCCCGCACCGTCTGACGCCTACCGCTCTCCGGCCCCCTTCTCGGCCCGAATCGCGTGCAGCAGCGGGTTCTGTGCCGAAGTGTCGAGCTCCGGATGCTCGCGCCGGTAAGCCGCACTGTCGAACCAAGGCCCAGGGTCCTGCCCGCGCGCCGCTCCCACCGTCAGATAATGCAGCACCGGATCGGCCCCTTCGCTCGCCAGCTCCGGCGTGCTCGCGACATACCAGGCGGCATCGAATAACGGCGAGGCGCGCACCCGCGCCGCGTCCTGCTGCAAAGCCGCCGGCACCGCATCGCCGGCAACCCGCCTGCGCCGGAACTTCGCTGCCATACGCGACAACAAACCCGGAGGCGTCGTCTCAGCAGGTGCCGTGTCGGCGCCATTCCGCGCCACCACGGCGCGCACCCAGATGCGAAGCGACTCCCAGCCGGCATTCAGCGCCGCTGCATCCGCTTCGGCCCGCACGGCACGCGCGTCGGCCGCTTCGGTCCGCCGCGCCGCCTGTTCCACCTGGATATTCAGCCGGCCATTCTCCTCGCGCAAAGCTGCAAGTTCGGCCTGCTTGGCATCCAGCTCGGCCTGCAACGCACGCCCCTCGCCAGCGAGTTCGGCCTCCAGGCTGGCCACGCGCTTGGTGCTGACGGCCAACGCCCCGTCCACCGAAAGACGCTCGGCAAAGGCTTCCAGCTCGCTCTCCGCGGCCGTCGCCGAACGGTCCACCAGGAACGCACCGTGGGCCAGAAATCCGGCATCGAAATCGACCACCGGCTGGTAGCCTAGTTCGGCAAACATTTCGAACCAGGCGTTCAACTCCGGCATCGACGGCAACAAGCCCTGCTGCCCGCGCGGCAGGAAAATCAGCCGCTCGCTGGCCTGCGACATGGCGCTCACCAGGGCCGAGGTTTCGGCAGCCCCGGACGAAGCGGCATCCGCCAGCAAAATTGCCAGGTCGAATGCACCCGGCTCACCTACCGCGTCGCCAGCGGCCGCAGCCGACACAGCCTCCGCCGCCACTCCCGCCTGTTCCAGCACCCTCACCAGCAGTGCAGCACCCGCGCCACCAACCGCCACCGAAACCGGCATCAGTTCTCCGGCCAGCCGATCGGCCGCCTCGGCGCCAAAGGCGGGCTCGGCATTACGATCGTCCATAGCGTCATTCATCTCGAAAACCGCGTCCTATACTAGTACGAACGGAAATGCCGGATCCAGCGGTCCGACAAGAGCGCCCGGCATGTCCGCACGCTCGCGTGACGACAGCAATTCGGCCAGCAGCGCCTGGGCGCCGATCCGGCCGTGGTCCAGGTCGCGCACATGCACCTGGCTTTCGGCATCGCTCGGCCAGCGGTCGAGCGCGAACCGGAACAGGCAATCGACGAAGCGCGGCGTGCCCATCGCCGCCCGATTGGCATCCAGCTTCAGGCATTCGGGCCGTGCCAGCACATCGGCCGCATGCCACGCCGGTGCCGGCCGCAACAGCCGCTCGACCCGGCACGCGCGGGCGGCCCGCAGCTCCGGCACCACGACGCCCATCGGCACCGTCTGGCCCTGGCGCATCAGCGTCACCGCAATGCTGCAGGCACCCCCGGGCAGCGGCGCGGTCAACCGGGCGCGAAATCCGTGATGCCCGTGGCCATGCCCGCCGCGCAGCAGGTCGGCCCGGAACACCGAGGCCCGCGCCTCCGCCACCACCCGGCCGCCATGGCGCAGGCGCAGCTGGCACGGCACCGGGTCCTGCGTATCGCGCACCCAGCCCACCACGATGCCTTCCGGTAGAACCGCCTCGATATGCCCCTCGATCATGAAACCCGGCCTGCTCCCTCGACGGCGGGCTCACCGCCACGCCACAACACCCGCTCTACCAGGCCCCTGGACCCGGCACGCGGCACATCCTTAGAACCCACTTAACACTTTGCGAGGAAGAGGGGTGTCATAGCCCTGCCCCGCTCGCGCCAGGCACCAGCCGGGCGATGTATTTGGAGATTGCGATTGCAGGCAGCGCGCGACTCGGAAGCTACCGCCGGAGCCAGGGAGGCGCGTGACTGGCAACGCAGCTGGAGCGATGCTGCCGCCTTTGTGCTCAGCTGTCCCGGCCCGCTGCGCCGCCATGCCGCATCGTTGTTCCCGGCCTCCGGACTGGTGCTGCCGCAATGCCTGCTCGGCGGCGAGGCCCAGCTGCTCGCCTTCGTCGCGGCCAACCCGCAACTCTCCCGCCGGCTGTTCTTCGCCCCGCTGCCCGAGGTGTTTTCCGGCCCTGAAGGCCTGGCCGCCGCATGGCGCCGCTGCGGCGAACCGGCGCACGAGGCCAAATCGCTGGTTCATCTCCGCTTCGGCAGCACCCGCATGGCCCGCATCCTGAAAAACGCCCGCAACGGCGCCGTCGTCGCCGAACAGCATGGCTGCGGCCCGCTCACCGCCAGCCACCATCCGTTCGCCACCGGCCTCGCCTTGCCAGCCGTCATGCGGCGCGTGTTCATCTATGGGCCGGACGCCACGCGGCCCCATTCGCTCGGCGGTGCGCCGCTGCCCGTCACCCGCCTGCCGCCCGAATGCCTCGACGCGGACCTCAAGCAGGCGGCGCTCCCTGAGCCTTTCAAGTCCGCCAAGCGTCCGCCGGATCAGGCAGGTGGCCGCGAGCCGGACGGGCTTGACATCGTGGCCTTCGCGGATTTCCGCTCCGGCGCCTGGGCCGCCGGCCCGATCCGCGCCCGCCCGGTGCGCCAGGCGTTGCGCGAAGCCCGTGACGGCGCGCCGTTCGTGCTGCTGCCCTGGAACATGGACCATCCGGGCAGTGTCGTGCCCGAAATCCTCACCCGGCTCGCCCGCCTGCAAGATCCGGCCGCCCCGCTGCTGGGCGTGCTCGTCATGCCGTTCAACTATCTCGGCCAGACCGGAATCATCCGCCGCCTCATCGCGGACGTGCGCGACGCCGCCAACGACGACGAGCGCATTCTGGCCCATCTGTTCCTCGGCCGGCTCAACCGGCTTTCCGCCCTGCCGCAACTCGCCGAGATATCGCGCGTCGCCTGGATCGACGGCAACGACCCGGAACATGCCTGGAGCATGGCCCGCCTCACCGCCTGCGGCCTGGCGCCCGTCCTGCTCAGCCCGCCTGCCATGCCGGGTGCGGATCAGGCTGCATCCGGCGCATCCTTCCCCTGCGAGGAGCTCATCTCCATCGAGGCCGAAACCCGCTACGGACTGCTCTCCTTCCCCGCCTACACGCCGTCGCTGCGCGGCCTGCGCGCCCTGCTCGCCTTCACCGCATCCCTGCGGGAGAGCGCCGTCGGACGGCGGCCCGCCGGTCGTTCCACCGCTTCCGTCAAAGCTGTCGCCGGCGCACGGAAAGCGCCTCGCGGCCGCTTGGCTGGCCGACCGTGAGCCGGCCTCCCGCAGCTAGACCTGGCCCACGCCGGCAGGGGAGCGGTCCACCGCCGGCGATCCCCGCCACGGCCGTGCTCGACAACACACAGGTCTATTTCGATGTCTCGCCGCTCATCGAGGAGCAGTGGACCGGCATTCCCGTCGTCGCCGCTGGCCTCGCCGGCGCCCTGCTGCGCCGCATGCCGATACAGGCCCGCTTCTTCCTCGGCACCGAAATCATCAGCAGCGCCGTCATCGACGATGCCGTGCGCCGCAACTCCGGCCTGTATTTCCAGCGCGACCTCGAATACGGCCGCGCCACATCCGGCCGGCTTCCCCTCCTGGGCGAGGGATCGCGCAAGACCATCGGCATCTACCCGTCGGTGAAGCCCGTTCGCCGTGCCTTCGATGCCGAATGCAACGTGTTCCACGACCTCTCCACGCTCGTGCTGCCGCATTTCCACATCAAGGGGAACGTCGACCACCACATGGAGGCGATGATGGCCGACATCGCGTCCAGCGACGTCGTCGCCGCCGTCTCGCGTGCCTCGCGCGAGGACCTCATCGCCTATCTCGGCGTCGATCCGCAGAAGATCGTAGTCGCCTATAACGGCGTGTCCTGGCCCGACTGGTATGCCGCCAGTGCCGCGGACGAACTCGCCCCGCTCGGCGCCGAGCCCTATCTGCTCATCCTCGGCACCCGCGAGCCACGCAAGAACGTCATGCTGGTGTTCGACATGCTCGAACAGGCGCCCGAACTGCTGAAAACCCACCGCATCGTGTTCGCCGGCAAGATGGGCTGGCTCGAGGAGCAGCATGCACTGCCCCGTGCCCTCGAACCCGCCCTCGCCGAAGGCCGTATCCTGTTCACCGGCTTCGTCAGCGACTACCGCAAATACGTGCTGCTGGCCGGCGCCCAGGCCACCATCTATCCGTCGCTGTTCGAAGGCTTCGGCCTGCCGGTGCTCGAAAGCCTGTCCGCCGGGACGCCCTGCGTCGCCTCATGGAGCAGCAGCATTCCCGAAGTGGGCGGCGATCTGTGCTCCTATTTCGACCCGCTTTCGGCCTCCGACATGCACCGCGCCGTCACCGCCCTGCTCGCCCGCCGCCGCGAGGAAGGGCGCGAACTCGACGATGCCTGCCGCTCCCGCGCCGCCCAGTTCACCTGGGACCGCGCGTTGGCCACCATCCTCTCCCCGCTCGCCCGGGCAATCGCCTGAGAGGCTGCTCGAAAACGCGCGACAGCGGTCATCCGACGCGGGTTTCCTGCGCTTCGGTGCTCACGGCCCAGCGGCCGTTCCGCTCCAGTGCTCGCAAACCCACGACGGGCCGGCAACCAAGAGGTGCCTCTCACTCGCCGTGCCACGTTGTCAAACAGCCTCCACGTGAATTATCGCTTGCGGCGTAATCCGGCTGGTGGCTGAGCGACGACAACCCAAAGCGCCGGATGCTTTTCCGCTGTCCACCCGACCTGCCCGCGCCTTGACACCATTGCTGCACCGCACGACCTGAGGCGCGGCGCAACCGGAGCCCTTCCGGCGTCGTCATGCGTCCGTAATTCCAAAGGTTGGCCCCGACACCATGCCCCGACCGTCATGAGCGCCTTCAACGAAGAACGCGTGCTGAGCGTGCAGCACTGGACCGACAGCCTATTCAGCTTCACCTGCACACGCGACCCGAGCTTCCGCTTCCGCAGCGGCCAGTTTTCCATGATCGGGCTGATGGTCGAAGGCCGCCCGCTGCTGCGGGCCTACAGCATGGTCAGCGGCCACTGGGAGGAGACGCTCGAATTTCTTAGCATCAAGGTGCAGGACGGCCCGCTCACCTCGCGGCTCCGGCACATCGTCGCCGGCGACACCGTGCTGATCGGCCGCAAGCCGGTCGGCACCCTGCTGCCCGACAGCCTCAGGCCCGGCCGTAACCTGTATCTGCTCAGCACCGGTACCGGCATCGCGCCCTTCATGAGCCTGATCAAGGACCCTGAAACCTACGATCCGTTCGAACGCATCGTGCTGGTGCATGGCTGCCGCAACGTCGCCGAACTGGCCTATCACGGCCTCATCGAGGAGGAGCTCCGCAACCACGAGCTGCTCGGCGAATTCGCCACCGAGAAGCTGCTCTACTACCCGACCGTCACCCGCGAGCCGTTCCGCAACCAGGGCCGCATCACCGACCTGATGTTTTCGGGCAAGCTGCCGGCCGATCTCGGCCTGGCCCCGCTTGACCGCGCGCAGGACCGCATCATGCTATGCGGCAGCCCCGCTCTGCTCGCCGACTTCAACAAGTATTTCGACGAGAACGGCTGGGAGGAAGGCAGCAACACGACGCGCGGCGAATACGTTATCGAAAAGGCATTTGTCGAAAAATAGCAGGGCGATTTGGCAAACACCGGCAACGGCACTGCGGACATTCAAAGCAAGCAAGCCTCTCGCGCAGGCGCCGGGGCTGCTTGATGCATATCCTGACCTGGCATGGCGCGATCGTCCGTCGTGGCTCAGCACATGCAACAAAGGACGCGGAACGCGGTCCGTCCCGCAGCGGCCTGATGCAGGAGCCGGTTTGGCTCACCGCCGCCGACAGCCTCGATTTCGATCTCGACACCATTCCCAGCGTCGACCAGCGCCTGATCGTCGAACAGGCGGAAACCCCCGGCGCGATCCACATCCAGCAGGACGGCTTCTATCTCAGCGCCGCCCCGTCCCGCCGCGAGCTCACCTTCGATGCCGCCGAACGCCTCTCCTGGGAGACCTTCCTCCTGCTCGAGCCCTCCGACCTCGCCGACCTCCGCCACATCCTGGCGCATCGCTGGAAGCTGCGGCCGGGCAGCGGCGTCATGGAGAAATCCGACATCAGGCTGGTGCAGGGCTTCGTGCTCGAACTCGGCGGCATTCAGGTGAACCTCGCCGGCCGCCTGCCGCTGCAATCCTACGCGCGCCGCCGCCCGGTGCCGCGGCTTACCTACGAACCGGCGACATCCCGCGAGACAGAGACGGCGGCGCAAGCCGCACCCGACTACACGCCGCCCGCCTCGTTCGTCATCCAGCCCGGCCACGAGCTGGCGGAGGAAATCACCCTGGCCGACGGCAGCGGTGCCGAGGGCGGCTACGAAATGGAGTTGCGCCCGCGGCGCGCGCCTAAAATCCTCCCGCATGCCCACACCGCCGAGCAGTTCCGCGGACTGCGCGATTGCGACTTTCCGCTGGCCGGCGAAACATCGTTCGCCTATCCGCCGCTGGTCGCCGGCGACACCGACCGCACCATGGTGGCGCGGTTTCTCCAGGCCTCGCCGGACACCATGCACGACAATGGCGGACTGCTCACGCTCCGGCGCGAACGCAAGCGCCACGTGCTGCTGGCGGCGGGCGGCGAAGGCACCGTGTTCGACCGCGACGGCGCCGAGAACGATCGCGGCCTCTTGCAGAACGCCCCTTTCCTGCCCTCCGGATTTGCCAAACGCGACGGCCATGTGTGGGTCGACATGGACGTGCTCGGCCAGGCCCCGAAGATCGCCGGTACCTGCCTCGTCTTCTACGATGCCAGCCTCGACGACTACGCGCATTTCCTGCTCGGCAGCCTCGCGGCACTGGATGCCATGGAACAATACGCGAGCCCCGGCGCACGCCTGCTGCTGCCGCCCTCGATAAGCGGGGCGCCCTCGATAGCCCTGCCCCAAGCCGGTAACGGCTTCGACCACCGCACCCTGATGAACCTGCTCGGCTTCGGCGAATTGCCCGCAATCGAGAGCATGGCGCCCGTTGTCTGGACCGACGACGCAATCTTCCCCGTCTTCGACCTGGCGACAATTCCGGGCGATCGGCTGCGTCGCCTTCGCGCTCGCATACAGCCGGCATTGCCGCAGCCGCAAGACGCTGCCGCGATCCCCGAAATTCAAACCCGCCTGCTGCTATCGAAGGACGTCCCGCCGTCCGTGCTGGCCGACCCGCTCGTGCGCGGTGGCTTCCAGGCACACGACGTCGCACAGCTTACGCTCGAACAACGTATTCACCTGATGCGATCGGCGGAGTTCGTGGTTGCAGCCGACACCGAAATCCTCACCGACATCCTGTTCTGCAAGGCGGGCACGAAAATTCTGCAGATTCTGCCGGACGCCGTCTTCGATCCCACCATCTGGAGCCTCTCCCATAAACTCGGCCTCACCTATGGCGTCCTGGGCACCCATAACGATTCGGGGCTCGACTTTGACGCGCTTGCTAGGCTGGTGCGGATACTGGGGAATTATGGGTGACGGAAGTAGGGAAGGCCTACTTTTCTGAAGAAAAGTAGCAAAAGACTTTTGGCAATGTTTTGGCGGACCTCTCCGGCAGCGTGCACATTATTGAAAAAGTTTTTGGGTTCTTTGTTCCAACAAAGAACTGCTTCCCTAACGACCCTGTTCTAAAGCCTCCAGGAAACTTCGAGCCCAAATCGCAGCAGTACTCTCCCGCACGGCCTGATCCATTTTCTGCCAGCGCTCGCGCTTTTCCTTTGGCTTCATCTTCAACGCCTTGTGCAGCGCGTCCGCGATTTCGTCGGGGTCGTAGGGGTTGACCAGGATTGCGCCGTGCATGGCCGAGGCGGCGCCGGCGAATTTCGATAGTACCAGAACACCGGGATCCTTCGGGTCTTGTGCCGCCACATATTCCTTCGCCACCAGGTTCATGCCGTCGCGCAACGGTGTGATCAGGCCGACGCAGGCGCGTCTGTGGAAGCCGGCAAGCGTGTCGCGGTCGATCGCCGTCGTCAGATAGCGCAGCGGCATCCAGTCGAAATCCGCATGCTCGCCATTGATCCGACCTGCCAGCGCATCGAGTTCACGCTTCAACGTGCGGTATTGTGCAACATCGCCGCGCGAGACGGGAGCGATTTGCAGGAACGTCACCTGGTTGCGATGTTCGGGATAGCGCTCGAGCAGCTGCTCGAAGCCGCGAAACCGCTCGGGCAGCCCCTTGGTGTAGTCCAGCCGGTCCACGCCGATGATGAGCGCGCGGTCGCCCAGACTTTCGTCGAGCCGTTGCTGCTCGTCGGTTCCCACCGATTTACGCGCCGCCTCGGCAAAGCTTTCCGGATCGATGCCGATCGGAAAGGCGCTGGCGCGCGCCTTCATGTTCGCCCGCGCGAAACACTGGTTCAGGTTTTCCGCGTCGTCCTCGGTCTGCACGCCGATCACGTCGTAGGCCGCGAAACTCTTCAACAACGCCTGCCCGCGCGGCAACGTTTCGAACAAGGTTGGCGGCGGAAACGGGATATGCAGGAAGAATCCAAGCCGGTTCTTCGCACCCGCCGCGCGGAGCGCCTGGCCACACGGGATCATCTGGTAGTCGTGCACCCAGACCGTGTCGTCATCCTTCAGCAGCGGCGCCAGGCAGCGCGCGAAGAACTCGTTGACCTGATTGTAGCAGTCCAGGTGAGCGCGTTCGAACTGGCCGAGACCGATGCGGCCATGGAACAATGGCCACAGGATGGTATTGGAAAACCCGACATAGAAGCCGCGATACTGCTCGTGGCTCAGATCGACCGTTGCGAAATTCACCTCGCCGGAACGTTGTGTTTTTGGTTTTTCCGAGGGTGCGGCACGGACCTCGCGGCCGGACCAGCCGAACCAGAGCGTGTCCCGGTGCGCGATGGCATCCTTGAGCGCGATCGCCAGGCCGCCTGCGAGTTGCGAGCGCTCGCGCAAAGCGGGGACCCGGTTGGAGACGATTACCAGCCTGGCCATGCGTCCCCGCACCTGTCACCGGCCAGTCTCGCGATCCAGGCGCGCACCCCTTCCGGCGCACCGAACGAATCGGGCACGCGCAACCCCACGCCGCCCAGCGCCTCGGCGGCGCTGATGCCGTCCTCGTCCGTCACGTCGTCGCCGACAAACACCGGCAATCGCCCGGCGAACGGTGACACCGCCATGAGCAGCCGGACCGCGGTGCCCTTGTCGACGCCGCGCGGACGGACTTCCCACGCCATCTTCGCCGGCAGCATGTCGAATCGTCTCGGCTGCTCCTCGAGCATGCGCGACACCGCATCGCGCAATGCGCCGCCGGCCCCGGGGGCGCCCCGGTAATGCAGCACGAACCCATGCCGCTTGGGCTCGAAGACCGCTCCAGGATGCGCCTCCGCAAGGCGCTGCGCCTGATCCACCCAATGTGGCGGAGCACTCGGAAGGTCGACCCACTCGACCGGGCCCTCCGGCGCATGGCGGATGGCGGTGCCGTGCTCGCCCGCCACCGCATACGGGATGCCGGGGAAGAGCGCGTCCACCTGTTCGATAGGCCGCCCGGTGACGAACGCCACCGCGTCGCCGCACAGCGCCCGCAAGGCCGCGACATTCCGTGCCAAGCCCGGTGCAACGACAACGGCGTCGGGGGTGGGAGCGATGTCCAGCAGGGTCCCGTCCAGGTCGAGCAGGAATGCCGCGCGATCAGGAGGCGGAAGCTCAGGCTGTATCATCCCGTCACAAACCCGATCCATGGATGTGGTTCCGCCCAGCTTCCGTGAGAACCCTGGATGGGCTAGGCCGAGTCGGTTGGGGTGATTGTCGACAACCGGAACGCAGTGGACCGATGGGTCCATGAACACCGGAAGCGCAGACAGTCGTGCGAAGGCACGCTCCGCGATGAGCCGTGCGAAGGCACGCTCCGCGATGGGCCAAATGGCCGGCATAGTAGCATTCACTCACAGGAAGCGAGCTGGATGTCGTAGACTGGGTGTTCATACATATTGATCGCCGGCTCGTTCTTCAGGATCCAGTTGTCGTAGGGCTCCATGCCGGGCCTGCCGTCCACGACCGTCAGATGCGCCGCCGCGTCGGCCGGCACGTCGGGCGGCCGTATCGCGCAGCCGAGCAGCGAGATCTTCAGCGACTGGAACGTGACGGTTTCGCCGACATGCAGCGAGAGCGTCTGCACCGTCGAATCGAGCTTGTTCATCACCCGCAGCATCACCGTCTGAGCCGGCTTCCAGGCATCGGGGGCGGACATCGTGGGCGCAGCTGCCGTCTCGGCCGCAAGCAGCCGCGAGCCTGGCGAGACACTCAGCGAAAGCGCCAGCATCGCAGCATGGCACAGGGCGGAAGACAGCCTCACCGCTTCGGACTTTTCAATGACGCCACCAGTTCAGCGATGGCACCCCGCAGGAACGTCTCGTCGACGCCCATGATCAGCGCGTCCTCGAACGCGTCCTGCATGACGTGGCGCAGTTCCTCAAAATTTTCATCGAGCACTTCGACCTTGTCGCGGCACGACACCGGCTCGCCATCGCTTTGCGGCCAGATCCGCCTGCTCACTTGAGCGAGCTGTCGCCAGGTTTTGC
>CAZZVF010000058.1:4969-12024 GCA_964657355.1 uncultured Buchnera sp. | reverse complement strand
AATACCAGGCTGCGGGTCGGGGAGGGCATCATCGGCCTGGTGGCAGCGACCGGCGAGAAGCTGAACCTCGCGGACGCGCAGAACCATCCGGCCTTCGCCTATCGTCCCGAGACCGGCGAGGAGCCGTTCGCCTCAATGCTCGCCGTTCCGGTGCGCCGCGGCGGCCGCACGCTCGGTGTGCTCGCCGTCCAGAACCGCACCGCACGGCATTACAGCGAGGATGAGGCCGAGGTGCTCGAAACGGTCGCCATGCTCCTGGTCGACATGCTGGCAGGCGGCGAGGAGGATGGGCGCGACGAGGGCTTTGCCGGCACCGTCCCGCGCCAGTTCGACGCGGCCCAGCTATCGCCCGGCATCGTCTCGGGCCCGGTGGTGCTGCACAGCGCGAGCCGGTCGCCGCGCCGGGTGCTGGCGGACAATCCAGCCCTCGAACTGGAACGGCTGCAACTCGCACTCGGCGCCATGCGCGAAGGGCTGGACACCCTGATCGCCGCCCAGTTGCTCGATGGCGACGGCCCGCGCGAGGTGCTTGCGGCGACCCGCCAGTTCGCCGCCGACGAAGGCTGGCTGCGGCGCGTCACCGAAGCGGTGCGCAGCGGCCTGACGGCGGAAGCCGCCGTGCACCGGGTCGCCAGCGAACTCGGCCAGCGCATGCGCCGCATCGTCGACCCGTATCTGCGCGAGCGCGTGGCCGACATCGAGGACCTCGCGGCCCGCCTGCTGGGCGCGCTGGAAGGCGAAGACGGCCTGGCCGCGGGCGTCGACGCGGCCGGCGCCATCCTCCTGGTGCGCAGGCTCGGGCCGGCCCAGCTGCTGGATTGGCACGCGCGCGGCATCATCGGCATCGTCATCGAGGAAGGCAGCTCCGGCGGCCATGCGGCGATCCTGGCGCGCGCTCTCGGCCTGCCTGCGCTGGGCGGTGCTCACGGCGCGCTCGAAGCGGCGGTGCACGGCGACGAAGCGGTGTTGGACGCGGAGGAAGGCACCTTCATCCTGCGCCCCGATCCGGGCGTCCGCGAAGCCTATCATCGTGGCGTCGCCGCGCGCGCCTTGCGCAACGCCGCCTGGGCCAAGCTGCGCGACAAGCCGTGCGTGACCCGCGACGGGACGGATTTTACCCTCATGATGAACGCCGGCCTCGCGCTGGAGCTCGACCAGCTTGCCGTCACCGGCGCGCACGGCATCGGCCTGTTCAGGACCGAGATCGCCATGATGGCGCGGGGACAGATCCCGGATGTGGCCGAGCAGACCGCCATCTACAGCCGCGTGCTGGGTGTGGCGCAGAATTGCCCGGTGCTGTTCCGCACGCTGGACCTGGGGAGCGACAAGCTGCTGCCGGACAGCCAGCTTCCCGAGGAGGAAAACCCCGCCATGGGGTGGCGCAGCCTGCGCGTCGGGCTGGACCGCCCGGCCATCCTGCGGCGCCAGCTGCGCGCCCTGCTGCTGGCCGCCGGTGGCCGGGAGCTGTCGATCATGTTCCCCATGGTCGCGACGATGGCCGAATTCCGCCAGGCGAGGGGGCTGCTGTTTGCCGAGGCGGCCCGCATCCGGCCGGCGCCTGCCAAATTGTCTGTCGGCACCATGCTCGAGGTGCCGGCCTTGCTGTGGCAGTTGCCGGAACTGATGGAAGAGGCGGATTTCGTCTCGATCGGCTCGAACGACCTCATGCAATTCGTTTTCGCGGCCGATCGCGGCACACCTTCGCTGGCGGACCGCTACGACCTGCTCTCGCCGCCCATGCTGCGCCTGCTCGAAGGCGTCGCCGTGGCAGCATCGGCGGCAGGCACCCGCCTCTCGATCTGCGGGGAGGCCGCGTCCCGCCCACTGGATGCCGCGGTCCTGCTCGCCATCGGCATTCCCGCCCTATCGATGTCAGCGTCCAGCCTGCTTGCCGTGAAGGGCGCGCTGCTCGGCCTCGATCTACGCGCCTTCAGGCCTTTCCTGGAGACGCTTCGTCGCACCGCATCGGGTTACACCAGCCTGCGCGAACCGATCGCCGCCTGGGCCCGCGACCACGGCATGGACACATGATCCGGGGTCCTGTTTGAAGCCGTCCATAGGTCGGGCGGCAAGCGGCTATGGCGCGGCGGCGCGCCAGGCAGTAGGAAGTACAACGGTGATTCGGGCTGGAATGCATGTCTGAAGCGGTTCAAGGCGTGCGCGCCGGCGGGGAGGCACGGCCTGCTGCAAGGCTCGGTGCGGAGCTCAGGGCGGCGCGCCAGCGGCTCGGCTGGGAACTGCCGGACTTGGCGGGTAGCCTGCGCATACGCCAATCCTACCTCGAAGCCATCGAGAACGGCCGGATGGCGGAATTGCCCGGCACGACCTACGCCCTCGGCTTCGTCCGGACCTATGCTTCAGCGCTCGGGTTGTCGGGCGAGGAGGTCGCCGGTCGCTTCCGCGCTGAGGCAGAGGAAGTCCAGCAAAAGCCCGCTCTGAGCTTCCCGGCGCCGGTGCCGCAGCGTGGCGTGCCGGCCGGTGCGCTGATGCTCGTTGGCCTCATCATCCTGGCCGGCGCCTATGGCGGCTGGTACTATTTCTCCGAACACCAGCATACGGTGGCCGAGACGGTGCCGCCGATCCCCGATCGGCTGCTGCCCCTGACGCAGCCAGCGACACCGAAGCCCTCGCCTTCGCCCCAGGTCGCCTCGATCCTGCCGTCGACGACGCCACCGTCTGCCCAGCCACCCGGTCCGCCAGCGGCTTTACCCGCGCCGCAGACAGCTCCTGCTGTTACTTCAGCGCCCAAGTCCGCGGCCGTCACACCAGCGGGCCCGGGCGGCACCGCGTATTCAACTCCGGCGGACACCACCACTCACCCGGCGACGACCCCGACACCTTCGCAAGCCGCACCGGTGACGTCCTCACCCGCCGCCGGACCTGCTGCCGGCGACGGAGCCTCCCAGCCGCCGGGAACCGCGCCGTCCGCCGCGGCCCTCCCCGCCGGTACCCGCGTCGTCATCAAGACCACGGCCGACGCCTGGGTGACGGTGAAGCAGAAGAACGGCCCCGCCATCGTCAACAAGCTCATGCACGCTGGCGACAGCGTCCCGCTGCCTGCTGACAAGACCGATCTCACCCTCACCACGGGCAATGCCGGCGGCACCGAGGTCGACGTCGACGGCACGGCGGTCGAGAGCATCGGCGCGAGCGGTATGGTCCGGCGCGACCTGCCGCTCGACCCCGCGACGCTGAAGGCGGGCCACTTTCCAGCCATCTTCCATGGCCATTCCAAGCCGCATGCTGCCGCCGCCCCAGCCCCGGCTGGCGACACGTCCGAAAGCACGACCTCCGGCGGAAACGCCGAACAGGGACATTGAAACCATGCACACTCCGGTTGAAAACCTTGTCGAAGGATATCGCAGCTTCCGCCGGACCGTATGGCCGAAGCAGCGCGAGGCCTACGCACTGCTCGCCGAAGCGGGACAGAGCCCGCTGGCCGCGGTCGTCGCATGTTCCGACAGCCGGCTCGATCCGTCGGCCATCTTCGGAGCGGTGCCGGGCGGCCTGTTCGTCATCCGCAACGTCGCCAACCTGGTGCCGCCCTACGAGCCAGACGCCGCCTATCACGGCACCAGCGCAGCGCTCGAATTCGCCGTGCGTGGCCTCCAGGTGCGCACCATCATCGTCATGGGCCACGCCATGTGCGGCGGCGTCCGCGCCCTGGTGCAGGGCGCTCCCGGCGAGCTTTCGGACTTCGTCATGCCCTGGATGCGCATCGCCGAGCGCGCCCGGGTCCGCACCCTCGCCTGCGACGATCCGGCCGAGCAGCTCGACGCCTGCGAGCACGAGACGGTCCGCGTGTCGCTCGAGAACCTGATGACCTTCCCGTGGATCGCCGAACGGGTCGCCGAAGGCCGCCTCGTGCTGCAGGGTGCCTTCTACGGCATCGCCAAGGGCACCCTCGAACTGCTCAACGACGACGACCAATTCCTCGCGATCGACTAGACCATCATTCGACCGAATGGGATAACCTGTCGGATAAAGATGCTCGCCAAAACAAAGGGCTAGAGTTTATTTCCGATCCACTTCGATCGGAATAGCGCTCGTGGACGCGCGCGCTCCTGCATCGCTGTCTGCAATGACCACGCGCCGTCCATCGGCACCCAGCCTCACGGCCACCCGTCTCTCCTCCATCTGCGCGCAACCCCGGATACGATCAGGAGTCATTCCTGCATGACCCAGACGCTGTTGCGGACCGAAGCGAGGATGGCGTGAGGAGCATAACTGCCAGATCCGGTATCGTTGCCGTGCTGCTCCTGGCCGGGCTGGCGGCCGGCTGCCCGGCAGTGGCCGATCCCGACAAGCCGGCATCCCCGCCCCCCGCGGCGCAGGCGCCCGACTCCGCCGCCGCGCCGCCTTCGACAAAGGAAGATGCCCCGCCGACCGCAAAGGTCGCGGCGGCGGGCATCATCGGCCGGCGCGTGTTGGGGCCCGATGGCAAGGAGATCGGCCGTGTGGTGGACGTGCTGATCGACGCGAACAGCCATCCGCGCGCAGCGGTGATCGACTTTGGCGGCTTTCTGGGCGTCGGCACGCGCCGGATCGCGGTGGACTGGAGCGACATGAACTTTCCGCCGGCCGGCGAGCCGGGCGACATCACGCTCGACCTGCCGGCCGACAAGATACGCAATGCGCCGGTCTACACCGACCAAACCAAGCCGGCCACCGTGGTGGAGCCTTCAGCTAGTCCGGCCCCCCCCGGCCACTGAGCCATGTCGCTCACTCCGCCGCCGCCTACGCTCCATGCCGCGCGGACCCCGCCCGCGCCCGACCTGGAGACCGGGCTGGAGGAGAACAGCGCGGCGGCACGCCGCAGCGGCGTCGGGCTCGACTGGCTGAACTTCTTCACCGCCAACCTGCAGACCGCATTCGGACCCTTCGTGGCCGTTTACCTGACCCAGCAACGATGGACCCAGGCCGATATCGGCTTCGCGCTCAGCGTCGGATCGGCGGCCACGATGGCGAGCCAGGTGCCGGCGGGTGCCCTCGTCGACGCCCTAAAGCAGAAGCGGACCGCCGCCGGTGTCGCCATCATCGCCATCATTGTCGGCGCATTGCTGCTCGCCGCGACGCCAACGCTGCTTGCCGTGCTTATCGCCGAAATCAGCCACGGCTTTGCCAGCTGCATGCTGACACCCGCCATTGCGGCCATCAGCCTGGCGCTGGCTGAAAGCCGGCGGCTGCGTGGCGGGGCAGGTCAGCGTCTGGGCCGCAATGCCCGCTTCGCCTCCATCGGCAATGGCATCGCGGCTGGGCTCATGGCCGTGGTCGGGAGCTTCGTCGGTCCGCGCGCCGTCTTCGTGCTCGGTGCCGCACTCGCGGTTCCGGGCCTGCTGATGCTGCGCCTGATCAATGTGGGACCATCAAATGCTTCAGCGCCTAACGCTGCCGGAGGTGATGCCGATCGTGCGGGCGGTGCCCCAGCGCTCTGGCGGCTGCTGTCGGATCGCCGTCTGCTCTGGTTCATGGCGTGCTGCTTCGCGTTCCACCTCTCCAATGCCGCCATGCTTCCGCTCGCCGCGGGGGCTGCCATCGCGGCGCTCGGCAATCGCGCGGAACTGGTCATCGGCGCCTGCATCTTCGGGCCGCAGATCATCGTCGCCCTGCTGTCGCCAGCCGTAGGCCGCGGGGCGGAGCGGTGGGGCCGACGGCCCGTACTTGCCGCCGGCCTGGTGTTCCTGCCGCTGCGGGGCATGGCGCTCGCCCTCCTGCCCGGGGGCTACACCCTCATCGCCATCCAACTCATGGACGGGGTCAGCGGCGCCGCCTTCGGCGTGCTTCTGCCGCTCGTCGTGTCCGACATCACCCGCGGCACCGGACGCTTCAACCTGTGCCTGGGGGTGGTCGGCCTTGCCATCGGAGCCGCCGCGACGATCAGCACGTGGGCAGCCGGCTCGCTGGCGGATTGGAGCCTGCCCGCCGCGTTCTTCTTCCTCGCGGCGGCCGGTGCAGTAGCCGTGCTGCTGGCGCTATCGATGCCGGAAACCCGGCCCCCGGCTGCAGGATAAAGGCTGCCCCAGGATAAGGATGGCCCACCGCTACCCCGCCACTTCCTGGCGCGGTGGCATGCCGTCCGACGTACCTTCGTGCAGCGTCTGCGCAATGCGCCGGATCAGCGTGTCCGGCGAATAGGGTTTCGGCAACAGGTTTATCGCCTCGTTCCAGTCGGAGAACATCAGCCCGTCCGAGTAGCCGGTGGCGAACATGACGGTCAGGTCAGGCTGCAGCTTGCGTGCCGCCAGCGCCAGCTGCACGCCGGTCAATGCGCCCGGCATCATCACGTCGGTGACCAGCAGTGCGAATGGCTTGCCGAGTTCGAGCGCGCCTTCGATGAGCTCGAGCGCCGTCCGCCCGTCCCGGGCACTGACAATCGTGAAGTGCCGTCCCTCGAGCGCCTCCGCCATGGTGATCCGAAGCGACGTGTCGTCCTCGACGAACAGGATGCGCTCGCCGCGTCCTGAAGCTGGCGGGCCGCCCTGCTCCAGCGCAACGCGCAGCTTCACGGGACGAGCCCGCGGCAGCAGGATCGTAATCGATGTGCCAAGCCCCGGCGCGCTTTCGACGCACACCGCGCCATCCGACTGTGTCGCGAAGCCATACGTCTGCGACAGGCCCAGGCCAGTGCCCGCACCTGGCGGCTTGGTTGTGAAGAACGGCTCGAACGCCCGATCGAGCGTGGCGGGAGCCATGCCCATGCCGGTATCGGCCACGCGGATGGAGCAATAGTCCCCGTCGGCCAGTCGGCCCTGCAACCCGGCGAGAACGCGTTCGCCGGCCGGCTCGCCCGTTACGGCCAGCCGGCGCACCGAGAGGTTGCCGAACTCGATCGTCACGCGGCCATCGCCTTCTATGGCGTCACGGGCATTGATGACAAGGTTGATCAAGGCTGCTTCGGTCTGATTGCGATCGGCGAACATCGTCCACTGGTCATAGGCCGGCGGCCGGACCTCGAGCGTGATGCGCTCGCCAAGGCTGCGCTGGAGCAGTTCATAAATACCCTCGACGACGAGGTCGGGCCGGGGGATCCGCCACCCCTCGGCGAACTCGGGGGC
>CAZZVF010000058.1:0-4959 GCA_964657355.1 uncultured Buchnera sp. | reverse complement strand
GTTTCTGGAGCGAGTAACTGCCGGCGTGAAAACGACAGTAGCTGACTGGTCAGCTTCGCCGCCCGACGCGACCCGGCAATGGCGTTGGTGGCCAGCCGCATGCCGCGTTCGTCAAGGCCGGGGCGTTGTTGCAGCAGCTCCAGCGAACCGGTGATCGAGGTGAGCATGTTGTTGAAGTCGTGCGCGATGCCGCCGGTGAGCTGCCCGACCGCTTCCATCTTCTGCGATTGCCGCAGATGCTCTTCTGCGATCTTCAGCGCCGCTTCGGAGGATCTCCGCGCCGTCACATCGGTTAATGCGGCCAGTACGCCCGCCAGCGAGCCGTCCGAGGCATGATCGAGTTCGAACACCATTTCGACATGGCGCGTCTCCCCATCGCCGCGCAGCAGAACAGACTCGCCCGTGCGCGCCCCATGGCCGTGGCGGAATTGCTCCAGTTGACGCAGCATGGAAGCGGCATGGTCCGGCGCGTAGAATTCCGTGATTGTGTGACCGATCACCTCGTCCCGCCTGCGCCCCGCAAGCTCGAGCCAACGGTCGCTCACCTCGAAGATGATGCCCCGCGCATCCGTCGCGTGCAGGGGAGCCGGGCTGCGCGCGTAGAGCTGCCGCAGCCGCTGCTTGTTGGCCCGCATAACCAGGACCGCTGCGTCACGCAACGCGATCTGCTCGGCCAGTTCCTGGTTCAGGAGACGCAGCTTCTCGGGCGAGGGCAGGGCGACGGCGCGAGGGATGAGCGGCCAGAGCAATGCCGCCGTGGCGACGGAGAGCACCGCGGTCGCGGCGTTGATCAAACCATCGAGCCGGTAGGCCGGCACCCAGAGCGTGACGGCACCCATCAGGTGCGTCGTGCCGCAGAACAGGATGAAGCCGGCAAACAGGACGAACACCGGCTTGAACGCCACGTCCTTGCGCCGTGTGAGAAACACCAGCAACGCCGCCGGGATGGAAAAATACGCGAGCGCTATCAGCACATCGGACACGGCCATGAGCCAGATCAGCCCTGGCTCCCAGGCGAGGCAGAAGCCGTGTGGCGTAAAGCCCGCGAGATTCGTCAGGACGTTCAATGGCTATCACGCACCCGCAGCTCCTTGGCGACCGGCCGTCGCGAACGAGACAATTGCGCGCCAGCAACAATTACATGGCGCTGTATTAAGCGGCGTCAGAGATCGTCGAGGCGAAGCGGTCGCGTCAAGCCTTTTAGAGGAATGGCGTTGGCGCTGGGCGCCTGATAGTTGCATCGGCGCTGGGCGCCTGAGGGCGCGACGCCAGGCGTTGGATCGGCTGGCCGGGAAACCGCCGCGCCTGCATTTGTGTTTTCCGGCACGCGCAGGCACCTTTTCGGCATAGATGCCGGCTGCTCGGCACAGCCCGCTTCCCGGAGCGGCGAAGAATTCGCCAGCGGCAGTGAGAGCAGCCACGATGAGGGTCCAAGATGGTCGACAACGTATCACCGTCCGAGGCATGGACAGCGCTGCAGGCCGATCCGGCGGCGCAGCTGGTCGACGTGCGCACGGACGCCGAATGGCAGTATGTCGGCCTTCCCGATCTGCGCGGAGCCGGCAAGCAGGCCGTGCTGGTCTCTTGGCAGTATTTTCCGAGCGGCAACGTCAACGCGGCCTTCGTTGAAGAATTGCGCGATGCGGGGCTCGAGCCAGGCAACAGGATCTATTTCATCTGCCGGAGCGGCGTTCGCAGCATGGCCGCGGCCCAGGCGGCGCAGGCGGCTGGCTTCGGCGCCGTCTTCAACGTGGCGGATGGCTTCGAAGGCCACCCGGATCGCGAAGGCCACCGCGGCACTATCGCCGGCTGGAAGGCTCTTGGCCTGCCCTGGCAGCAATAGACTTCCGCCCACAGAACCCCGACGGCCGCAAGGCGCTAAGCGTTTGTGTTTCCTCAGCCATCGAGCTTTCTTGTTGCATTCGGTGGCGCATGCCATTCCTGCCGCATGATCCGCCCCCCCCCAGCATTGCGCTTGGCCCTGTTCGCCGCCGTGTCAGCCTTGGCCATCGCCGCAACGCCAAGCATCCCCGCTTTCGCCCAGGCTGGTGCCGTGTCCGGCGCACCCCTGGTGCAGACCGGGCCGCTCACCTTTGCCCCATTGGTCCGCCGCGTCGTGCCGGCTGTGGTCAACATCGCGGTGCGGATGAGCGAAGGCGAGGCCGGGGCGGCAGCGCCGATGCCGCCCGAACTCAAGGGCACGCCCTTCGAGAAGACGTTTCGCGACAAACTGCGCGCGCATCATGAGCCCATGATCGGCGCCGGATCGGGCTTCATCCTCGATCCCAGCGGCATCATCGTCACCAACAACCATGTCGTCGGCAACGCGGACAAGATCGTGGTCTCGCTCACCGACGGCACGGAATTGCCGGCGCATCTGCTCGGCACGGACGAATTGACCGATATCGCCGTCATCAAGGTCGATGCGGGCCACCCGCTTCCATCGGTGAGCTGGGGCGACTCGCGGAAGATGGAGGTCGGCGACTGGATCATGGCGGCGGGCAATCCGTTCGGCCTCGGCGGCTCGGTCACGGCCGGCATCGTGTCCGCACGCGGCCGCGACATCGGCGCCGGACCCTTCGACGATTTCTTTCAGCTCGACGCGCCGATCAATCCCGGCAATTCGGGCGGCCCCAGCTTCAACATGTCCGGCCAGGTGATCGCACTCAACACCGCGATCGTGTCGCCGACCGGCGGCTCGGTCGGCATCGGCTTCGCGATTCCCGCCGAAATCGCCTCGAAAATCGTCGCCGAGCTACTGGCGAAGGGAAAGGTCGACCGCGGCTGGCTCGGCGTCGAGGTGGACACGTCGGGCCGCAAGCGGGCCGGGGCCTCCATCGCGTCGGTCGATCGCGGCGGGCCGGCCCAGCGCGCCGGATTGCGGGCGGGCGATCTGGTGACCGCGATCAACGGCGAGCGCGTGGAGAGCACCCGCGAGCTGATCCGCGACGTGTCGGGCGTCAATCCAGGAAATACGGCGCACTTGCGGGTCCGCCGCCAAAGTCAGACGTTGGACATAACGGTGACGGTCGGCCGCAGGCCGCCAGAGGCACCACAGGCAGAACCTGGCGACGCGCCGGACGCGGGACAATGAGCCCGCGCCGACGTAGAACCGGCTGAGGGGCGGGGCGAAGAAATGCGTATCCTGATCGTCGAGGACGACCCGACAGTGGCCGGCTTCGTGCTGAAAGGCCTGCGTGAAGCCGGTCACGTGGTGGAGCATGCCGATAACGGCCGCGACGGCCTGTTCATGGCGGCCAGCGAGACCTTCGACACCATTATCCTGGACCGCATGCTGCCGGGCGGCATCGACGGCATCAGGTTGCTCGAAACCCTGCGCTCGCAAAACAACGCCACACCCGTGCTTCTACTGTCCGCCATGGCGCAGGTGGACGAGCGCGTCGCGGGCCTCAAGGCCGGCGGCGACGATTACCTCACCAAGCCGTTCGCCTTCTCGGAACTGCTTGCCCGGGTGGAGGCGCTCACCAGGCGCGGCAAGAGCGATGGACCGCAGACCAAGCTGCTGGTCGGCGATCTCGAGATGGACCTGCTGTCTCGCACCGTGCGTCGTGCCGGCCAGAAGATCGACCTGCAGCCGCGTGAATTCCGTTTGCTGGAATACCTGATGCGTCATGCCAGCCAGGTGGTGACGCGCACCATGCTGCTCGAAGGCGTGTGGGACTATCATTTCGATCCGCAGACCAACGTCATCGACGTGCATGTCTCGCGCCTGCGCCAAAAGATCGACAAGCCGTTTCCCAGCAGCCTGATCCACACCATTCGCAATGCCGGTTACATGTTGCGGCCGGATTAAAGTAGGAAAGCTGTTCTTTTGTGAACAAAAGAACCAAAAGACTTTGATACTTATAGTCAACGCTGCCGGAGATAACCGCGAAAGCATTGCTACAGTCTTTTGCTTCTTTTCTTCAGAAAAGAAGGCTTGTCCATGACCAGAACGGCCCCCCGGCGCCGCTTCCCGGTCATCCGCTCCGCGAGCCTAAGGTTCGCGGCGCTCTACGGCATATTCTTCGCCGCCTCCGCGCTCGCCCTCGTCACCTTCCTGTGGTGGGCGACGGCGGGCCTGCTCGACCGCCAGGTGGATGCCGCGATCAACGCCGATGCCCAGGGCCTGATCGAAAGCTGGCTGGAAGGCGGCGTTCCCGCTCTGCAGCTCACCATACGCAACCGCCTGGCCGAGAACGTCGACGACGACGCGATCTACCTGGCCTTCGACGCCATCGGCCGACTTGTCGCAGGCAACATGGAGCGCTGGCCAACACCCGTCGCGTTCTCCAACGTGTTCTACGAACTGCCTGTCGCGCGCGCCGGCACCAGTTCGCTCGCGACCGTGCGGCGTTACGACATGCCCGGCGGCGTGCGCCTGCTGGTCGGGCGCGACGTGCGCGGGCGTGTCGAACTGCGCCGGCTGCTGACCAGCACGCTGCTCTCCTCCGTCCTGCTCGTGGTGGTGCTGAGCGCGGCCGGTGCCTTTGTCATCCGGAACCTGTTCCGCAGGATGGTGGCCGAGGTTTCCGCCACGGCCGACGCGATTGCCGGCGGCGACCTTTCGCCACGAGTGCGCCGGTCCGGCCGTGGCGACGAGTTCGACCGCATGGCGGAATCCATTAACAACATGCTGGAGCGCATCGCGCGCCTGATGGATGGCGTGCGCCACGTCAGCAACGCCATTGCGCATGATCTGCGCACGCCGATCACCCGCGCCCGCGCCCGCCTTGAGGATGCGGCGGCGCATGCCGAGACCGATGCCGAACTGCGCGCCGCGGTGGAACGCGCGGTGGCCGACCTCGACGGCGTCACCTCGGTGTTCCAGGCGCTCATGCGGATTGCCGAAATCGAAGTGGGCGCCCGCCGCTCCGCCTTCGCCGAAGTCGATCTCGGTCCGTTGCTGGCCGACCTCGCCGACCTCTACGCGGCGCTGGCGGAGGATCACGGCATCAC
>CAZZVF010000057.1:0-12408 GCA_964657355.1 uncultured Buchnera sp. | reverse complement strand
TCATGACACGTATCAGACCGACAAACGACCGCGTCGAGCATCCCGCATTAGCGCCGTAGCGCGCCGGTTAGGCACGCCCGAAAGCCATAAGGCAGCGGACTCCAGGCAGGATGTGCAGGCGAACGGCTCCTGTCCTTCCTTGCGGTAGCGAGGTGGCAACCGCCCTCGCCAGGTCTGCACCACGCCCATGCCGAACTTATCTTTGGGCGCCATTCGGCAGCTACAGATGAAGCATTCCCGGTTCCAGCGGGCGACCGGGAGCGCGCTCATGACGGCTCGTCCCCGTCGTCCGGCAGACCGAGCATGTCCGCCAACAGAGCCTCGACCATCGATAGCCGCCAATCCTCCACTTCCTCCGGATACATATAGATGGCGAGAGTTCGAGCCCGGGCGAAAAACCCCTTTTGCGTGGTAGCCCGGAGATTCAGCAGTGCCTCGAAGGCACTCTCGTACGCATCTCGGAAGTCTGCCGGCCATTCTTCGGGAAAATCAGGCTCACGGAGCTGGATTTCCATCTCCGCAAACCTGTTGCACACAGTGATAATCTCAGCGTCGCGACCAGACGCTATCGGTGCAACGCTGGTTAGCAAGGAAGGGTGGAGGGACATGTCACGGCCTCCCTAGAAGGTCATTGCATAACGACCACGCCAGCGCGTCATCATCGTCGCCGGGTTCAAGGCCGTCGGACGAAGCAGGCAACCAAGCCTGCAACGCGGCTGCCTTTGCACGTAGGCCTTCCGGCGTTCGTGCCGGCGTATTGGCCAAGAGGGCACGCAGTGGCTCTTGCTGGTCCATGACATCGCCTTGCAGCGCTAGCACCTCGTCGCGCTCGGCCTCAGGCACTCTGCCCTCCAGGGTGCATAGACGCCCAAGCTCCGCCTCAAGGGCGACGTACTCCCGGCTTGCGTCGATGATGTCGTGGTCCAGCTCGGCAGCCTTGCTGGCGCCGGCTTCGAACGCGCCTGCAAGCAGCATCGCGGCCGAGCTGCCAATGAGCGCGCGGCGGGAGGTTGCGGGTCTCATTGAGCCGCCTCCACGCCAGCAAAGCGATGAGCCCGCAGCGTCAAGTTATCCGTCCAGAACATCGCTTCCAGATCGAGGTCGGCTGCGGCCGCAATCAGCGGCAGGATGCTGAGCGCCATGCGTTCAATCCGGTCCGCAATGGCCTCCACCTGGGCCTCTGTGTGGGTGCTGCAGCTCAGAAGCGAGGCGGCGACCGTGATCGCCTCGACCTGCACAGCGGCATCCTTCAGCGTGAGCGCAGGCATGGAAGCGATCATTTCGCGCAGGGCCTCCATCCGGTCTTCTTGAATTGCCCGCGCGGCCCGCTGCTGAGTTTCGTCAACAGCAGAAGCCGCGCGCTGAAGGTTCACCGGATCGTAGGCCTCGTGCGCCCGTTCGAGAGCGGCCAAATGTTGGCCGAGAGCGAAGACCGATGGAGCCGTATTGGCGACTGCGCGCGCGGCCTCCTCGGGAGTGATGTCGAGGTGTTGGTCGGGCGGGCTCGCCTTTCCATTTACTTCTGCAACCGTGCTGTTTCCCCCACCGGTCGCCCGGTCAGGCTGGGCGGGACTGCGCTCCGGAGACGTCCTCCCAGCCGCTCCTGCCTCGCTGGGTTCTGATGTCTTCGGTCGCATGGTATTGGCGTGTTTAGCCATGGCCTCGTTCCCCTAGAACGTGGGTTGCGGTTAGGCCGGGTGGAGTGTTGGCGCACTCGCCCGGCTGCTCATTCTGTGCATCATACCCATATACCTGTCAACGTAACGTTGCGCATGGTGTGCACAAGGCGTATTCTTCCATTATGGCCGAATCGCTCAAGACCCAGAGGGTGCCCCTCCTAATGTCTGATGACGAGCTTAAGGCGCTTGACGATTGGGCCTTCACTCATCGTATCCGCAGTCGCGGAGAAGCGATCCGCCGGCTTATTCAAATCGGGATCGAAGCCTCAACGGAAGAGACTTGATATGGGAACAAAGGTCGCCAGGCGCTTTTGCCCACAGGAGAAGCAGTATGTTCTGGCAATGCGAAATACGCCAAACCATATCTTGCATCTTTTATTGTCTGTTGTGACGGCTGGATTCTGGTTAATTATATGGTTGACTGTCTGCGTATTCAGCGACAGTAGTTATCGATGCCAGCAGTGTGGAGCGAAAACCGCTCTTTGGGGGAGAGCAAAGAAACTCAAAGCAAGTTCTGCAACGCCATAGTTGCATCAGGATTAGCCGCATGCACAGAGATATGGATCTCGTTCGAGCGATTTTAGGTCACGTCGCATCAGAAGAGCAGAACGTGACTGATGATATGGTCGCAAGCGCTCTACCAGAGTTTAGCGATGACCAAGTCGGCTATCATCTCAAGATCATGATAAGCGCTGGGCTGCTTACCGCATCCGAAAGCAAGATCATGACAAGACGGTGGCCCAATCTCGATTCAATCCAGCTTACTTGGTCAGGAAACGACTTCTATGACACCGTTAGAAATCCTGAAGTTTGGAAAAGGACCAAAGAGGGGCTTATGAAAGTTGGAAGCTGGAGTCTGGAAACTATGCTTGAAGTCGCAAAGGCATATGGCAAACAACTGGTGCGAGAAAAGGTTGGGCTGGACATCTAGGAACGTCACCCAGTCCCGCTCAAATCCAGGTCCGCATCCACCGGCTGCACGTTCCCGGTGTTCTGTTGCACGGCGCCGGCCGGCTGCTGAGCAGTGCGCACAAGCGTGCCGTTGCCGACAGTTCCCACGGCGCTTTGCCGGATCTTCGTACACCACAAGTCCACAACCAGCATGTTCGCGCCGGCGCGAGCTTCGCGTCGGTAGTCATAATGCCGAGGGTTGATGTCGATGTAGAACGCCTCAGGTGTCGTCGCGGTGAACAGGTCTGTTGATTGGCACACCCCATCGACATCCCGTAGGAACGATATGCGGGCGGTGACGCTGCCGCCAATCATGAATGTCAGCTTCACATCGTATGGTATCTCAACCTTGTTGTAAGATTGGAATCCGCCGTTTTCGACAGGATAGTTCGAGACATTCCATTCCCGCATAAACTCAAACGACTTTACTGAGTCCGCTTGCAGAGCAAGCCGGCCGCTGCTGTCGAACAATCCCCATTGCGGGCCGAGGAAAGCTCGTCTCAACCTAACGACATCTTCCTCAACCTCAACAACAACAGCAGTTGCCTTGTTCAAAGCTCTTACAAGCGGAGGCACACCAGGTTCGTTGGGGACATTCGGATATTTCGGAACGACGAGCGGAGCGAGTGCCATTATTCTAACCCTGTGTTTGACTGCACCACCAACGGATGCGACGCGATTGCGCCGTGCATTCCAGAGGCAATCGTGTGTGCCGAGCTGGGGTCAACGCCGTTGATGATTTGCGTTCCGATATGGACCTCAGACGAGTTGGTCGAGGTGCCTTTGCCGCCGCTTGCAACCTGCGGAGCATTGCTGCCTGCCTGAGTAATGGCGTGGATCGACGCGAGGTAGTTCTTGGTCTGGTCCGGCAGGCCTGACGGATCTCCTGTAGCTGCAAACTTCAGCACGCCGGCATTGCCAGGCCCGGCGTTGTAAGCTGCAGCGGCAGCGTCCGTGTTGCCGTGGAAGCGCTTCAACAGCCCTGCGATGAGCCTGACACCGGCATCTGTGTTTGTGTGCCAGTCGTAGCCAGGCGCGTTCGGACCGTTCGCGACGCCCAGCAAATCAGCAGTATCCGGCATAAGCTGCGCCGGACCAAAGGCGCCGGCGGGCGAAACTTTGTTGTAGCCACCACCCTCGGTGCGGAAGAGGGCCACTGCAAGCTCGGGATCCACACCGCGCGTCTTGGCGTCCTTACGAACCTCTGCCTCAATATCCCCTGGTAGCTGTGCGGGCTGGCCTGCAGTCGGCATTCCCAGCCACTTCTTCACGCTGTCAACCACGCCAGGCGTCGGGTCGGCATGCTTCGCGAGCTTCTGGTCATCTGAGGTCGGGTCGATTCCGTACTTGACGGAATTGTCAGCCGCTACGCCAGCGTTGGCAGGGGAAAGCCCTTTGCCGGTGTAGTAATCGACCAGCTCCTCACGCCAATGCTCGGCCCGCTCTTTCTGAAAATCGGAAAAGCTGATTTTGCGAGAGATGAGTTTGCCAAATGAAAGAAAGTCTTGAATGAATCGTGTCAGATCGGGTGCGATCCTGAAAACGATTAACTCACCCAAGCGCTTGAAGCGCTGCTCAAGCTCTTGTGTCGCCGCGATGAGTTTCGCGTCTGCTGTCGCCTCCGCGTCGTTGGGGACGCCTATTTCCCTTTGCTTTGCGAGTGCGGCGTCCTGTCCTTTTGGACCAAGCGCTTCGAAATTTATGCTATCGGGGTCCAGATACGGCGACAGAATTGTCGAGAACGTCGCCGGGTCCATCCGGCTTGCATATTCGGAAATCTCGCGCATGAAGCCCTGCGCATCCAGCGGTTTGCCGTCTGGCCCGTTCATGTTGAACTGGCGATGACCCATCACCTCTAATTGCGAGACGAGAGGTATCAAAGACCTGTCGCCCTGGGTCTTCATCTTCACCAGGGCTTGCGTCAGGCCGATGAGTGTACCGGTCGCAGCCTTGGCATTACCGCCGACAGATTGCTCCACGGCGCGGCCCCAGGCGGAAACCTTCGTCGTCGACATATCCAGGTTGTAAGCCAAGCGCCCTGTCTCAGCGACACCAGATGCAGTGTTCTGGATGAATTTCTCAACGCCGACGATAGAGAGCGCTGCCCCGAAGCTAAGCGCTGCTTCCTTGATTTGGTTAAAGCCCTCAGCACGACGCTTCACGGCCTCGGTCTCTGACTTAACTACCTCATGCGTGCTTTGTGTTTGTTTTCTCGCCGTCTCTTGACTAGCAAGCTGTTTTTTCTTTTCAGCGGCTTCGTAAGCGCCGGCAACAATCGTAGGCCTGCCAGCAGCCTTGTCTGCAGCTTCGCGCGCCTTGGCTTCCCGGATGTCCTCCAGTTTGCCCAGCTTAGCCATTGATTCGAGAGCCTTGCGCGACTCGCGATTCAGGTTGTTTGCGTCTAAGCCAAGCTCAATGATTAGGCTGTCCACAATCGTCGGCATTTACGAGCCTCGCACTAAAAAGAAAGGCGCCTGCCGCGCTAGATTCCGAGTCTGCCGCAGGCTTTCGGAGTTTTGATTAACGTCGCACTTTCCGAATGACCGACGACGCCCCGTGTCGATGTCGATAGGCCGGGGCAATTTCATGATTCCGAAACTTCGTAGTCGACGCTGTTTAACATGTGGCCTGTGTCGACAAGCGCCTTGGAGTTGCCCTTCTTTGCTACTGTTGCAGGCGCCAAGGGCGGTGAGTTCGTGTCGATTATCGACTGCTGTAACTGGCCTTTGATGCCCGCGCCCATCAGCTTAAGGGACTTTTTGGCGTCGTAATTAGACGCGATGAGGAGGGTGCCAAGCTGCGTGCCCCACTCCGGCGATTTCTCGGCGATCATGTTCCGAAAGAATGGCCGAGGCGGAATGCCGCGAGCTGGTGCGCCAAATTCCTGAATTGCAGCGACCATCGCGACAGGTGTTCCATTCGGGTAAGTAGCCCCCTCCAGGAAACCGACTTTTAAGGTCGCAGACCGGTCAGCCAGATCCCCAAGCTCACGCAGTTTGGCCCGCAGCTTCTCACCACCTTTGAGGCTCAAAAGGGCACCTTGCCGGCCGCTATCCGCCCCAGCACTGCACCGGCCGCCTCGGCGTATGTGCGATGCGGATGGTTCGGCCCGCTGGTCGGGAGGTGCAGCGCGAACGCGTGGCTGTCGTCAATCGGCAGGTTGCAATTCACAAGGCGCGCGGCGTAGGCCGCGATGGGGCCAGCGCCTGCCTCGATGATGCTGATAAATCCGACGCGATCGGCAGGCGTGGAGGTGTCTATGCCTTCCATCATGCCACCTCGGGGATTGGCGCGTTCGCGTCCTGCATCAGTGCCGCCAGTGCGACCTTCCAGCGCTCCGCGTTCATCAGTGCGCGGGCATTAGGGAGAAGCTCGCCCCATTGCTGCGCGTCCAAATACATCCGGCGCCGCTGAAGATGCCGGGCCTGCGACGTTTCGAGCGTCTGTCCGCTCGCCGTCACGTTTTCCAGAACGTTGGTCTCGACAAGCCAACTAAACTCGCCAGCCGCTACTGCTGCTTCCTGCAGTGCCCTCTCCAGCTTCACGACAGTACCAAGCACCGCCGGGCTGGCACGGAGCACCGCGATTGCTGCTGCCTTAGCCTCTGCCGACAGTCGCTCGCGCAGGGTATCGGCGTCGCGTAGATGCTGGCGCGCCAGGTTCAAAGCCGCCGTTGCCGCCTCCAGCGCATCCTCCGCAAGGTGCACGCGCCGTGCGGCCCCTGTGCGTGTGTCTGGCGTCTCTGAGGGGTCTCCGACGATGACAGCCAGCGCATGCGCCGCTGCAGCCGCCGTAGCGCCTTGCTGAGCCTTTTCTGCAGCATCCAAAGCCTCGTGGGCATCAGAGACCGTTCCGCTGAGACCAGGCATCGCATCGTTCAGCTTAGCGACCAGCTCGTCGTGCGCCGCAAGCGTGGAGATCCTGATTGCCAGTTCGGCGCGTTCCGGGGAGTCGAACGTCTCCACCAAGCGCGGGCGTGCGGTTTTCAAAAGTCCCATGCTGGTCGCTCCTACCGTCCGAGTCTGTCGGCGTTCGGAAACTCAGGGCGCCTCGGTTTAGCGGGCGCAGCAGGGGCTGCGCTGGGATTACTCATGCGGTTGCCATCAGGGAAAAGAGCGTCGCGGGCTGCACGCTCGCCCGGTGTCATGGCGCGGCGACGCGTGGCACTGTCGCCGGCCATCGCTGGAGCGGCGGCTGAAGCGCCCGAACCTTTACCCACCTGATGCGTGTGGTGGATGATTTCCGCGAGCTGCTCCATGCTCATTGTGACGGTCTTGTTGTTCTCGTCGTAAACGACGCCGTCGAGAATGCTATTACTAGGCATTTAAGTTCTCCATTGTACCTGGTTTTGGTTGAAAGGCAGGGTCGTCAGAATTGACGAAAGCCTCAGGATGTTCTTCACGAACCGAAGCGACAACCTGTTTAGAAAACTCCGCGTAATCCTCGTCTTTTACAAAGAACATCATTTGGCTAGACTTGAATGTCTTGCAATTTGTTTGACGAGGCAGCCTCGCGTAAAACTCGCCCGATGGACCACGCTTGATAACGACACCACGGAAACTGATTCCGAGATCAGGCAGCGTGAGCCGAACAACACCGACCGCGGAGCAAAAAATTGGGCTCGGATTCCAATGGTCGATTTGCACGACATAGGGGCGGCGGATTGTCACAGGCGCGAACTCGACGGTTTGACGTTCATCGGCGGCTGCCCTGCCAGGGATTGGTCATCCGGCGCCAGCCTTCGGTTCCAGGTGCTGGAGTGCACGCCGCAATCATCTCTGAGGTGAAAACAATCGGCTGAGGACCGCCTGCTAACTCCGTGCAAGCCCAAACCAACGCGTCCAACCGATCAGGCGAAAAGCTACTGTCGAGTGGTTCCCAGCCGCAACACTGATCTTCCAACTCGGGGAAGTTGCCCACGTGGTGCACGCGGCCTTGCTCGTACGCGCTGACAATCGGTTCAGCGCGTATCTGCTTTCCACGCGACGCCGTCACCATCTTAATCCTAGCGCCGGTTCCTGTGGCCTTGAGCGTGGCCTGCACCATTTCGCCGCCGAAGTTCTGCTCGGCAATGATGGCGTCTGCGCGCAACTCGTCGTGTAGCTGGATGGCCCTACGCGCCCAGCCTTCAGGCGAGTAGCGGCCTGATGCGTCGCGCAGGACATACACGTGTTTGTCTGCGGCGATGCCACAGGCGACAATGCCGGTCTCGTCGGACTTTTTTGACGAGCCACCTGCCGGATCTACCGCAACGATGATACGCCGTAGTTCAGGCGCTTCGGTCACGCGATGCTTGTCGAACATCGCCCGCTTCCAAAGCGCCGCGTCGCTGTCGTCTAGTATCTCGCCTTCCAGCTCCTGCCGCCCGAGCGTGCTGCCGCCGTAAGTCGCGTCGAGATAGCGAAGCGTCGCAGGATCAAGGTTTGCCCGGTTGGCAAAGGTGCTAGCGCGAGTAACGACTGTCGTGGCGTCGTTCATGATGGAGCGTAGGAGAGTGCTTCGCTTCGGCGTTGTTGTGATGACGCCCTGCGGACGGTCTCCTAATGGTCCCGAAATACGTAGCGCTAGCTGAAGGTTGCTCCAGATCTCGGCTTGGTTTGCCTGTGCGATGGCGCAGAACTCGTCAATCCAAAAGAAATCCGCATTTATGCCGCGTAGACGCTCCGGCTCCTCACCCGAGATCGAGTAAGCCTGCGCATCGTTCGGCCACACCAGGCGCCGCTGTGATGGTTCGTGCACCGGCATATTGCTGTGAGGCGAACAGTTCAGAATGGCCGCAATCTGGTCGCGGCGCCCGGTGTCTGCCGTTGGCGAGATCAAGACAATCGAGCGGCGCCGTCCGGCTTCGACTTGCGCGCGTATCGCTTCGGCTGCAGCGCGGGTCTTGCCGGCGCCTCTTCCGGCTAAATAGAGCCAGGTTCTCCACAACGGCCAAAGGTCGTTGTCTGGCGGCAATTGGTCATCGCGCGCCCAGACCGGCCAATGGTACTCTAAAGCCGCGAGATCTTCGACTGGCAGGCTTGCTAGTGCCTTCCGACGCTCATCTTCGGGGAGAGCCAGTATGATGTCGGCGAGGGCGCTCATGCGGCCTCACCAAAGTTGTGGCCTAGGTTGCTGCGATCATCTCGCGCTTGACGCGTTGAACCGTACCGCTGCCGACGCCCAACTCCGTTGCAATCTTGAGCATGCCCGTGCCGGTCTGCAGACGCTGCCTGATGGCTGATTCGACCTTCTTGTCCAGCTTGGGACGTCCGATGGCCTTCGCGCCTTTGCGGGGGCTTGCTTTGGCTCGGTCCATACCGGCCTTCACCCGCGCGACGATCATGCTGCGCTCGAACTCGGCAAACACTCCCAGCATGCCGAACATCGCTCGGCCTGATGGTGTGGTGGTGTCCAAGCCTTGCTGAAGCATGAACAGGTCCACGTGCGCGCCGTGTAGCTCCTGCATTGTTCCGATCAGGTCGGGGAGGGACCTGCCCAGCCGGTCGACTGCCCAGGTCATGACAACGTCGAAGCGCCTGCGGACCGCGTCCTTCAACATCAGATCGAGCTGCGGACGCCCCTCGCGGCCCTTGGCACCCGAGACGCCCTCGTCGGCATAGACGGCCACCACCTGCCATCCACGGGCCTCTGCAGCCGCCTCTAGTTCCCGCCGCTGGTTCGCGACCGTCTGGTCCGAGGTCGACACCCGAAGGTAGATCGCTGCCCGCTTCACCTTGGCCATATCCCGCTCCATCGCATGATGGAACGAGTAAGCCATGGCTATGCAGAAAACAAGTGGTTATTGCATAGGCTTCGGGGCGGCGGATGATGCCCGGATCGCGGGGACTTTGCACGGCCAGGAGCGACGGGGTTTTCTGCATGGCCATCAATCGGCCCCTGCCGTCTCAGCTATGGCGTCGATGGTCTGAACAGGCGGTGCAAGCCGTTCGAACTTGCGCATCAACCGGCTGACGATGTGCTCAGTGCTGTCGTGCGCCTTCGCTGGTGCGGTCGCGACAACGCTTGCGGAAAGTCGCGGGAACATAAACGGCGCGGCGGCAGTGGCTGCTTGCACCCTGACTTGCACGTCCACTGTCTCGTCGTTCGCAATGTCGACCAGCACTGCCAGAGGATCACTCGCCGTCGTCAGCACTTCCCGAACGCGGGCGCTGGCCATGTCGCGAATTGGTTTTGGTCGTGGATTTTGGCCGTGCCACGCGTCGCCGGACTTTCGACCAGCGCCAGGGCGCTTCCCACCTACGGGCATTTGGAGTCACATAAAACAATCATCGTGACTGTGATTATAGGGTGGAGACGAAGGTTTTTCCAGTAAAAAGCAGAGGAGTAGCCTGTATCGTCTGCTCTTAATTGCTGACTTCCGCTCGGTTCCGTTTACTTCTACTTGCAGACTTCCTGTGTTTGCTTGCTTTAAGCTCGGACAGGAACCGGACTGTCCCCGGACTGTCCGCCTTTGTCCGGCGAGCAAATCCTGGCATCAGCCCGGACGGACCGGACAGGATTCTATATCCTGTCCGGCTGTCCGGCTGTCCGGGATGCTTGATTGGTCATGGAACCTGCTCTGTTGGTGTTGTTAGCCAAACGATACCGTCGCGGGCTGCCACGACGTGCTTCTCAAGCAATGACCGAAAAACCCGCCGAAAAACCCGTCCGCGGTCCTCCGACTTTTCTGCGGTCGAAAGGCGCCGGCTGTCACAAGCGGCCCTCCAGGATGCCTCTGCGGCCCCGTGCAGGCCAACAGGGAAACCGGGACCGTTTGGCAACGGCTGACCTTCAGTGATGATCAAGTCAGCGAGGAAGGTGCGAGCGGTGTGTTCCGTTGTCGAAAGCCGGACCGTCCGGTTTGGTCCGCCTTCGTCGCACTCAATTGCGGTGGGGGCGGTGATGGCGTCGCCGTCCTCGTCATTGTCGAGGAACGTAGCTTCTATCCGAAACCCAAAGGCCGCCCCGGACGGCCCATTTCGGTTCTTGGTCAGCTTGCCCCAGACGACGCCACTGTCCGCGTCCGGTGCCAAGCGAATGATCACATCCGCGTCGCCGGCAAGGACGCCATGGCCGCGTGGTGTTGTCTCGTCGCCCTTGGGCACGTGATGTGCCGCAATTACGACTGCACCTAGGCTTGTCATGCGCCGCGCAGCTTTGATGACTTTCCCCATGTCGGCCGACTCATTTTCCTGTAGACCGGGGAAGGCTGCTGCAATGGTGTCGAGAACGACCGCAATGGGGCGCCGCTTCGCAACAATATCCACAAGCTGGTCTAGGTGACCGAGGCTTGTGTCGAGCAGGTTGGACAAGCCTTCGACGATCAGGAAGTCTGCAACATCGCCAAACCGCTCCCGCAAGGCGGCCACACGCTGCCGCATGCCGTGCGGGTCTTCTGCGGCCACGTAGATTACTTCACCGCGCTTGACCCGTCGTCCAAACACGCTCCGTTCTTGCGTGATGGCATAGCCGAAGTGCGGCGAGATAACGCTCTTGCCGGAACCAGGCGGTCCGATGATCAGAACCAGATCGGAAGGCGCCATAAGGCCTTTGATAACGTATCCCCGCCTCGGTGCAGCGGCACATTCAGCCGGTGTTAACAGGCGAACTGCCGCCTGCTCACCACCAGTTGCTTTTGCAGCGCCGGCAGGTTCCCCCTGATCTCGCTTGCCATCATCTTTCGCCCGAGCCTCTTTGATGTAGATGTCGTCAAGGCACCGATCGATGTCAGCAAACCGGGTCTTCCAACGCGCGTCGCGTTCGTTTTCTTGGACCTGCTGAAAAGCCGCGTTGATCCTTTCGCGCGCGTCCATGTAGGGAACGCCCTCCCGCGCCCAGCGGCCTAGAAGCCGGACTTTGGCCTCGTGATACGAGCGGCCTTCCTTGATCGCTGACAGTAATGCTGCTTCGTCTAGGGGCCCGACGTAGTCGCCATTCTGCGATGGTTTCGTATCAGGTGGCCCGATCCAGATCTCATCGAGTTCGTCCATCTCGTCGATGGGGGCGCCCTCAATTATTTCGACGCGATGCGATGGGTTTTTGGCAACACTGCCGAGGTAGTACGACTGTGAAAGAGTCCAGCTCTCCCGTGCAAAGACGCCTTGGAAGAGTCCGTTGAGTCTGCCTACCAGGTGGTAACGCTTGTCCGGCGACAACTCGCAAGACGTTGGACACAGCACACGCCAGCGCGGTGTGTCCTCTGTGTGAGATGGACTGGTGTATACGATGGACTGGATGCCGGCCTTCGTCAGCACCTCCACTGCATCGTCAACAGGTATTTTCTCGCCATCGTAGTCGGCTTCAACGCCGCTGATCGAAAGCATATTAGCGTCATGCCGCAGCGAGTTCTTGTCCGTCCGTATGTCGCCGAACCTGCCAAGCTTTAGCCATGGCAGGCCATCTTTAGCTGGCGCTGTTTCTTGTTCGATGCGCTTCGCTAGCGCTTGCAACGTCAGTGTAGCTTCGACCTTTTTGCTGGCTGCATACGATTGGAAGAACGTCAGACCTATTGGGCGTTCCCCTCCCATGCTTTCACTCATCTCGTTGCCCCCGACACGCGCCCGCGAATGTCGTTAAGCACTTCGACTTGGCGCGCGCTCCACCTGTGGCGCTGCTGCCTCATCAGGCTGACGAGAAAGCCCCTCTCCCATCCGGTCAGATCTCGGCCGTGCTGGGCAAGGATTTCACCAGGTGTGAGCCCAATCTCGCGCCGGCGCGAGGTTTCAGGCTTAGGGGGCGAAGGCTGCAGCAGCTGTTCCCAGGTGATCCCGGAACCACGGACGATTCGGTCGGCGAG
>CAZZVF010000056.1:8562-12485 GCA_964657355.1 uncultured Buchnera sp. | reverse complement strand
GATCGTGCATACCGGCGACTGGAAGCTCGACCCGCATCCGCTGGTCGGGCCGCCGACCGACGAGGCGGCGTTCTCGGCCCTCGGCGACGAAGGTGTCCTCGCCATGGTGTGCGACAGCACCAACGCGCTGGTCGAAGGCCATTCCGGTTCCGAGGGCGACGTACGCCGTTCGCTCGCCACCCTGATCAAGTCGATCGAGGGCCGCATCGCCGTCACCTGCTTCGCCAGCAACGTGGCCCGCGTCGAAAGCGTCGCGGTCGCTGCGCGCGATGCCGGGCGCTCGGTGGCCCTGGTCGGCCGCAGCCTGCGCAACCTCGAGGCGGCCGCTCGCGAAACCGGCTATCTCAGCACCATTCCGCAATTCGTCAGCGAAGATGGCGCCAACGACGTGCCGGACGACAACCTGCTCATCCTGATCACCGGCAGCCAGGGCGAGGCGCGTTCCGCACTGGCCCGCGTCGCCGCCGACACGCACCCGAATATCGCCCTCGGCGAAGGCGACACCGTCATCTTCTCGTCGCGCATGATCCCCGGCAACGAGAAAGCCATCGGCGCGGTGCAGGACAACCTGGTCCGCCGCGGCGTCCGCGTGATGACCGACGACGACCACATGGTCCACGTCTCCGGCCATCCGGCGCGCGACGAGCTCCGCCGCCTGTATCGCCTGGTGCGGCCGCAATATGCGGTTCCGGTGCATGGCGAGTGGCGCCACCTCTCCGCCCATGCGGCTCTGGCCACCGAACTCGGCGCCATTCCCGTCATGCTGGAGAACGGCGACATCCTGAGCCTGGCGCCGGGCAAGCCCGAGGTAATCGACAGCGCGCCGGTCGGACGGCTGGCGCTCGACGGAACACGCGTGGTGCCGCTCACCGGTGGCGTCATGGCGGCAAGGCGACGCATGCTGTTCAACGGCGTCGTCGTCGGCAGCCTCGCGGTGGACGCCGCCGGCAAACTCATGGGCCAGGCCCGCATCAGCGCGCCCGGCCTGTTCGACCCCGAAGACCCCGAGAGCGACAGGCTCGGCCGCGAATTCGGCCTCGCACTGGCCGATCTGCCGGCGCCGCTGCGCCGCGACGATGGCGCCCTGGCCGACGCCGCACGCGCCACCCTGCGCAAGCTCGTCGGCCGCAAACTGGGCAAGAAGCCGATGGTGGATGTGCACCTGCTTCGGGTCTAGGGCACACGCGATATGGGCTGGTTCACCGCCCTGGTGCTGTTCGTGCTGATCTGGTGGACGGTGCTGTTCGCCGTGCTGCCGTTCGGGTCCCAGCCGGTCGACACGCCCGATCCGGTGACGGGATGGCGCGGCGCGCCAGACCGCCCCCGGTTGGGGAGAAAGCTGCTGATCACAACCGGCATTTCATTTGCCCTGTGGGCGATCATCGCCGGAATCATCGCAAGTGATTGGCTCAGCTTTCGCCACGGCATACTTGCTATGCCTAAAGATTATACATCGGGCTGAGGCAGATGCCGAAAAGCTGCGCAAAATCAGCTTCGACAGCTGAATTAAACGGCAAAACGGCTTGGAAAACGATGGACGGTGGCTAGAGCGCCTGCAATGATCACCGGCAGGATGAGGGCATTCCTCCTCCTGCCGTGTGACTGGCGTTTCCTCCCTAAACTTGGCCCCACCGCCGCCGGTGTGTGGGGCCGCTCTTTAGGTAGCAGGTAGTGTTTCGCTCGTCACCATTATTTCATACCTACAACACTGCAATACTGAAAGAAAATGTCGAAAAACTCTGCTGCAACGCAGCAAGTTTCCGAAAACCGCGCCAGTATACGATCTATTCTGTCTCGCAACTCGAAGTTGCAGGGATTGGGCGGTGACCTACTGGCATCGCACCGGAAGCTGCACGATAAGAGCCGGTGAACACCGTGCATCATCAGCGCCAAGCGAATCGCATACGACGAGAAATCCTGCTCCGCCAGGGCGTTCCGTTACGAATTTGTATTGAATAAGCGTGGCTCATTGACGATTGTCCCGCCACAGGACCAGGAGTGGCAGCACTTGCCGAAAGACGAGTTCGACGCCGACAGTTTTCCCGAAGACCTCTACCTCACCTCCTTCGGAGACGTCCGGCAGGCGGTGATCGCGGGCGCGTTCGACAGCGGCTACCAGCACTATGTCGCTTACGGCAAAGCGGAAATCGAAAGCGGCATCCGCCACTCCCCCTTCGAACCAGGGCCGCCAGGCCTGTCGCGCTCGGTGCTGCAGGCGCTCGATCCCGACGAGCCAGTGCCACCGTCGCCTGCCCCGATGCGCCTGCAGGCATCCGACAGCGCCATCCCCTACACGCCGCCGCCGGCGCTCGGACACCCCTTCCGCAGCGAGGAAGAAATGTTCGACGAGGCGCTCTACACTGCGCTGAATCCGGACGTGGCAAGGCTGGTGGAGGAGGGCGCCTACGAGAGCGCCCGGGCCCACTGGCTCGCGATCGGCGCGCGCGAAGAGCAGGCGGGGCTCAGGCCGTCGTTCGTGTCCGATGCACTCTACGAGCTCTCGCCGCCGCCCGGCACCGATTGCGAAGTCGACACCGGGGCGTTCGATGCCGAAAGCTACTTCCTGCTCTACCCGGATGTGCGCCACGCCTTGGGCAGCAACCCCGATGCCGCCAAGCACCATTGGGTGCATCATGGCCGCTTCGAGGGCCGGGTCGGCACCGGCATCGCCCCCTACCGCCACTGGCAGGCACGCCCTGCCGCAGTGCTGGCAAAACCGTTTGGGGTGAATATCTTCGCCCCGCTCGCCGCAACCAGCGGGCTCGGAACCGCCGCACGCAACCTGCTGCGCGCCATCCGCAGCGTCGGCATCGCGGTCGAACTTCACCCCTTCGACGTCAGCCGCGCGCTGGCACGCGTGACACCCGAGGAGCGCACCCGCAGGCCGGCCTACCGCATCAACCTCATTATGGCCAACGCCGACCAAATCGCCCACCTGACTGCGCTCTATCCCTCCGGCCATTTTGACGACGCCTACAACATCGCCGTCTGGGCCTGGGAACTTGCGGCGTTCCGGCCCGACTGGCACACCAGTTTCGCACCGCTCGACGAGGTCTGGACCAACAGCGACTTCGAAATGGACAGCATCGGCGCGGTGTCCCCGGTCCCGGTGCACAAGATCCGCCTGCCTGTCGAAATTGCCGCGCAATCGGCCGACGACGGCCGCGAGATGTTCGGCATTCCGCGCGACCGGCTCGTCTACCTCGTCGCCTTCGACGTCGGCAGCACCTCGGCGCGCAAGAACCCCGGCATGGTCGTCGACGCCTTCCGCGAGGCCTTTACCGACGACGAGAACGTCTTCCTGGTGGTGAAATTCCACTCCACCTCGGTCGAGCCCGGCATCACCCGCCAGCTCACCCGCGCGCTGCGCGGGGCGGACAACGTCCTGGTCATCGCCGACCGCCTGTCGGACCGCGACATGGGCCTGCTGCGCGCCGCCTGCGACGTTTTCGTCTCCGCCCATCGCAGCGAAGGTTTCGGCCTCAACATCGCCGAATTCCTCGCGCTCGGAAAAAGCGTGATCGCGACAGCCTACTCGGGAAACCTGGAATTCTTCGACGACACCGTCGGCTATCCGGTCGAGTACGACCTCATCGAGATCGATGCCGCGACCGGGCCCTACATGCCGTTCTACGTCTGGGCCGATCCCAGGAAGCCTTCCCTCGTCAGGCAGCTTCGCGCCGTCTATGAAGATCAAAGCGAGGCATGGCGGCGCGGCCGGCATGCGGCTTCGCGCATGCGGGACAATTTCAGCCCCTCGCAGATCGGCCATGAAATCAGGCGCAGGCTGCACTCCATCGGCCTCACGGGAGAACTGCCGCCCTTCATCGCCTGGCTGGGCAACGCACGCGGGATGGTCGGCCAGGCGCCCGTGGCGGCACTCGATCCCATGCAGAAGCAGGCGATCGCCTCGCTCGGCCTGA
>CAZZVF010000056.1:0-8552 GCA_964657355.1 uncultured Buchnera sp. | reverse complement strand
GTGCCCGTCTACAACGTCGAGCCACGCTACCTGGACGCATGCGTCGCATCGGTGCTGGCGCAGAGCTACCCTTTCTGGGAGCTGTGCCTGTGTGACGACGCCTCCACGTCACCTGCGACGCTGGCCGTGCTGTCCCGCCTGCAAGGCACCGATTCGCGGATAAAAATCCGCCGCGCAACGCACAACCTTGGCATTGCCGGCGCATCGAACCTCGCCGCCGAAATCGCCACCGGCGAGTTCATCGCCATGCTCGACAACGACGACACGCTGCACCTGGACGCACTGCTCGAAGTCGCCCGCGCGTTGTTCGCCGACGCCACGATCGACGTCATGTACACCGACGAGGACAAGATCGACGAGCGCGGCGTCCTGATCGACACCTATTACAAGCCGGACTGGTCGCCCGAGCACCTCGAATCGGTCATGTACGTCCTGCACATGCTGGTGGTTCGCAAAAAGCTGTTCCTGGAGCTCGGCGGTTTCCGCGAGGCTTATTCCGGCGCCCAGGATTACGACCTCATGCTACGGCTGTCGCGCCGTACCCAGCGCGTGCACCACATCACCCGCGCGCTGTATCACTGGCGTGCCATCCAGGGCTCCGCCGCATCAATCGTCGATGCCAAGCCCGAGGCGCTGCGGGCCGGCTTCCGCGCCCTCGAAGACCACGTCGCGGCCAAGCACGGCAACAGCGCGTGGGTCGAGGACGGCCTGCTGCCAGGCACCTTCCGCGTGCGTCGCAAGCTGCTCGGCAAGCCGCGCGTGTCGCTGCTCATCCTCACCAACAACAGCGAACTCGAAATGCCGGGCCGCGGCGTGTTCCGCATGGTCGACAATCTGGTCGATAGCATCCTGCGCCGCACCAGCTACCGCAACTACGAGATCGTCGTCGTCGACAACAACAAGCTTGCCAAGGAACAGCTCGCGCGCTTCGCCTCGCTCGGCGTGCGGGTGGAGAACTACACAGGCTCCGTGGTGCCGTTCAACTACGCAGCCAAGGCCAACTTCGCGCTACGTGTCTGCCGCACCGAACAACTCGTGATGCTCAACGACGACATGGAAGTCATTAACGAGGACTGGCTCACCAGCCTCGTCGAACTGTCGCAGGACCCGGAAATCGGTGCCGTCGGCGCCAGGTTGCTGCACGCGGACGGCACCATCCAGCACATCGGCTGCGTCATCGGCGTGAACGGCGGCACCGCGCACGTCTATCATTCCTACCCCGGCGACCACATCGGCTATAACGGCTTCACCCATCTGATCCGCAATTATTCGGCGGTGACCGGCGCCTGCTTCGCCACCAGGAAAAGCGTGCTCAGCCAGGTCGGCGGCTTCGACGAAAGCTTTGCCATCGACTTCAACGATACGGATCTATGCCTGCGCATCATCGAGAGCGGCTACCGCATCGTCTACACGCCGTACAGCGCGCTGTTCCATTTCGAAGGCGCCTCGGCCAAGCGTGCCACATCGAACGCCGACGAACGCCGGCGCTTCGTCGCACGCTGGGCCCGGTACATGGAAAACGATCCGCATTTCAACCCGAATTTCTCTCGGACGCGCTTCGACTTCACAGTTGCCTAGGACATCATTCGACCGAATGGGATACCCTGTCGGATAAAGATGCCCGCCAAAACACAGCCCTCGGCTAGTTCAGCCTGCTGAGAATGGGGCCAGTGGGCTGCTGCGACATGCTGGTCGTTTCGTGCACGATCGCCGGCGAACTCGTCGCAGGCATGCTCATTTTCGGCGACGTATGGCTCGCACGCAGCAGCGCCGACAGGAAGTTGCGGCCCCATTGCGCAGGAGTGGCGCTCTCGATCGCCAGCCACGAGGTCTGCCAGCGTTCCTGGCGCTCTGCGAGCGGCATGACGAGCGCACGATCCATCGCCTCGGCCAATTCATCCGGATCGTGCGGATTGACCAGCAATGCTGCAGAGAGTTGCTTTGCAGCACCGGCGAACTTGCTCAGCACGAGCACGCCCGGATCCTGCGGCCTCTGTGCTGCAATGTATTCCTTCGCGACCAGGTTCATGCCGTCGCGCAACGGTGTGACGAGGCCGACTTTCGCCTCGCGCATATACCCGGCCAACGTGCTTCGCGCACCGCCCCGCGCAATGATACGGGCCGGCGTCCAGTCCGGTTCGCCCCACTCGCTGTTGATCGCGCCCGCCTCACCATCGACCGACAAACGCAGATCACGGTAAGCCTCGACGTCCTTGCGCGACACTGCGGCAATTTGCAGGAATGTGACTCGTCCGCGCCAATCGGGTCGCGTCTCGATGAGGCGCCGAAAGCCGGCCAGACGCTGCATCAGCCCCTTGGTCGGATCCATCCGGTCGACGCCAAGGATCAGGTGCTGGCCAAGCAGGCTGCGGCGGAGCCGTTCGGTCGCCAGCGACCGCCATGCCTTTTCCGCCATGGCAGAAAATTCGCGCGCCTCGATTTCCACCGGAAAGACGCCGAGCCGCACCCGGCGACCGCCGATCTGCAAGCCCCCGCCGCTGGTCAGTCGCGTAGCACCCGCCAGCCGGTGAGCTGCTGCCGCGAAATTCTCCAGATCGTTCGGCGTCTGGAACCCCAGCAGGTCGGCGGCAAGAAGGTCCCTGATCAGCGCACCGGCTTCGGGCACCGAGGCCAGCATGTCCGGAGTGGGGAAGGGGATATGCAGGAAGAACCCGATCGGGGAATTCACGCCTCTGGCGCGTAACAGCGACGGCATGGCCATTAGGTGATAATCGTGGATCCAGATCAGATCCGAGGGCCGCAGCAAAGGGACAAGGCAATCCGTCATGCGCTCGTTGGTCTGGCGGTAAACCTGTGCGCTGCGCCGGTCGAACAGCATGTGGTCCGGCATGGAGTGCAGCAACGGCCACAGCGTGCCATTGGAAAACTCGTTGTAGTAGCGGTCATGTTCCTCACGAGTGAGGTCGATGGTCGCATACTGCATGTTTCCGACCGTCGTCATTCCGACCGAACGCTTCGTATCGTCGGCGATCTGCCCGGACCAGCCGAACCACAGGCCGCCGCGTTGCGCCATCAGGTCATCGAGCGCAACCGCCAAGCCACCAGCCTTCGGCTGCGCCTCCGTTGGCACCTGAACACGATTGGAAACAACGACAATACGGTTCATCGAACCTCCAGCAACGCCACGGGAAGAGCGGCCAGAACCCCGGCTACGGCAATCCGATCCTGACCGACGTCACCGAAACGTCGGCCGGTCTCCGCATGTGCTGCCAATCGGTCAACCGTCTTCAGGCTACTGAAATTACGCGGCAATACGATTGTGGTTCCTTTCCACGCCTCCGGCGCGATCAAAGGGCTATCGTTCACGATGTTGTGAGCCGCAAGCCGCGAGACTACTGTGATCGAGGCCGGCTCTGCGCCTCCTTTCACGTCAAGGCACCGAGCGAAAGCCAGCACATGGGACGCCATCGGACCTTCGACCTCGAGCGGAACGTACGTTCCTTCGGCAAACAGTAAGGGCGATTGCTCGCGAAACTGCAATGCGCGGCGAATAATGGCCTGCTTCACGTGACCGTCCCGCCAGTTCGCTAGCAATTCCCCAGGCGCGCCATTCGCTTGCAGCGCCGAGGATCGTTCGCCGTAATCGACCGGCCGCCTGTTGTCGGGGTCGACAAGTGAAAAATCCCAGAATTCGGTACCTTGATAAAGGTCAGGGACACCGGGCGCAGTGATCCGCAGCAGCGCTTGAGCCAGACCGTTCAATGCGCCGGGCACGGCCACACGTTGCACAAAACCGTGCAGTTCGTGCACCACGCGGGCCGGCCGATCGGGGTCGAGCACACCCGCCAGAAAGTCTTGGCACGCCTGTTCGTATTCCTCATTCGGCGCTGCCCAGCCGGAGTGCCGCTTCGCCTCGCGCAAAGCCTTCTGCTGCCAGGCCTCCACCCGCTCCCTGAACGCCACAAGTCCGTCACGATCCTCCGAGGAGAGCTCGAGTGGCCACGCCCCGATCAATGTCTCGTAGAGCATGACTTCATCCGTCGCGTCTGGCGCAGGCCCTGCGAGGTCGCGCCTCAGCGGCGCGTTCAGGCGCATCCAACGTCCAAGTGCTGCTTCCCACTCGGACGGGATTTCGCTGATGACCGCCAGCCGTGCCCGTGCATCCTCGCCGCGTTTATGGTCATGCGTCGCTGTGGTCAGCAACGCCCGCGGGAAACGCGTGCGGCGCGACCGGCTTGCCGAATGCCACGCCTGTGGCGTGAGCGCGAACTGGCTCGGCTCCGTGCCAACCTCGTTGCGCGATATCAAACGCCCATAACGATAGAACGTGGTGTCCTCGAGAGATTTCGCTGCCGTCGGCGCAGAAAGCTGTTGGAACCGCACCATGGCACGAAGCCGTTCGCGCCGGCGGCTTCCAGCAGGTACTGAACGCAGATCGTCGCCCGAGAGCCACCCGACGACAAGTTCGAGGAGATGCCGGTCGGTCGCACGCACGTTGCGTCGTGCTCCCGCTACGGCCCAGTCCATCGCCTGTTTGTCCGCGTCCGTCATGCCCGCCGGGCCCGCATAGATGCGATAGACCCTGAAATGCGCAAGCAACTCGGTCAGTGTGCGGATGATGGCAGTCAGCGTGTAGTCGCGCGTGGCAAGATCGCGCCGCGCAATGCGGTGCAGCGCCACGCTTGTCGCAAACAGCTCGCTCGACAGGCTTTCGCGCAGGATCTGCCGGCGCGCGGGAATCGACTCGGCGTCCAGTGCTCCGGGCCGCCCGGTGATGCCGGTCCATATCCGCGTGATCTCACCTTCGCCGTCGGGATCATGCAGCACGCCCGCGGCATCATTCATGAAATCGTAGCCCGTGGTGCCGTCGGTCCCCCACTCGGTCGGCATGCGCTCATGCGTGGCGAGGATTTTTTCGACCCAAAGTACAGCCGGAACTTTCGGCAGTGCGGCAGGCCGGTCCTGTGCGGCTATCTCGAGTCTGCGGCGAAGCTTTCGGCAATAGCCTCGAGGATCCGCCAGCCCGTCGACATGATCCACGCGTACGCCGTCGATCAGGCCCTCGCTATACAGGCGCAGGATGGTCGCATGTGTCGCATCGAAGACGTTTGCTACTTCGGCCCTGATGCCGGCTAGAGCGTTCACATCAAAAAAGCGCCGCCAGTTTATTTCATCGGATGCCGCCCGCCACCACGCCAGCCGGAAGTTCTGCCGGTCGAGCAGACGGTGCAGGTGGTCGCGGCCCGCATCCGTCCGAGCATTATATTGCTTTAGCGCATCGGTAATTGCCTGCGCGTATTCCGGCCGCCGCAGTTCCTCTCGCGCAGCGTCAGCCTCGCGCCTCATCCCGTCGCGATCGGTCGGCAGATCGCCGAACCTGCGTGCAACGGCCTCGAGAGAGCCGCCCTCGCTGAGCAGGATAGCAGCATAATCGCGGGGGTCGATAGGAAAGCGGTTATCGAAGTAATCGACGAAAAGCCGGCCGTCAGTTTCGTCGAATTTCAGCGACAGCTCGCCGGCCGCAAGCACCTCGCCATATGACTGCCCCAGGAACGGCGCCAGCATGCGCCCGCGCAACGTGCTGTCCGGCGGATCCCAGTCAACATCGAAGAACTCGGCGTAAGGACTGCTCCGGCCCCACTCGAGCACGTCCAACCACCAGGCATTGTCGGCACCGCCAACGCCCATGTGGTTTGGCACGATGTCGAGAATCAGCCCCATGCCCTGGGCACGCAACGCTTCCACCAGACGGAGCAGCGCCGGCTCGCCGCCAAGCTCGGGATTGATGACGTTGTGATCCACGATGTCGTAGCCATGCGTCGACCCCGGACGCGCCTTGAAGATCGGCGAAGCATAAAGATGACTGATGCCGAGGCTGTTCAGGTAAGGCACCAGCTCGGTTGCACGATCGAGCGGAAAGTCCTTATGGAACTGAAGCCTTGCCGTGGCAGTCAATGGTTTCATCTGAGTCACTCTTGTTCCTGCCTGGCTTTATCGAGCGCCGCGAGGCGTGCAGCGGTAGCCCTCTCGTCCAACAGCCGCGCGGCATTGCCCGGCAGCCGTCGGCGCCAGTTTGGATGTTCGTTGAGCGTGCCAGGAAGATTGGGCTGCTCCACCAATGCGAGCGCATCCTCTACCGGAAGCATCACCAGTTCGCAGGCACTCCGGCCGACATGCACGCACGCAGCATCCGCGGCCTTATCAGCGTCATCCAATTCCGGCGGATCGCCTTGCGCCGCGCCACTCGTCCGCATCGCATCCCAAAGAAGCCGCCTGTCGCGAGACCGTACTGATCGCTCCTCGTCGCCGGACACGATATGGCCGAGTTGCTCGCGCCATTCGATGTCACGCCCCTTCCACCAGCCCGCCACGGTCGGCAGATCATGCGTGCTCGTCATGGCTGCCGCACGTGATGTCCAATGCGTAGGCGTCGTAAAATGCTGGTCCTTGTCGCGTTCAAACCACAGCACCCGCATTCCGTCGATGCCGGCCTCGCGGAGTCGTTCAGTGAAACCCTCGGGAACGGTGCCGAGATCTTCAGCCAGCACGACCGCGCGATGGCGGTGTGACTCCAGCGTGACCAGACGGAGAAGATCCTGTTCGGGAAAAGAAAGAAAAGCTCCGTCCGCGCCATCGGCACCCTCCGGGATTACCCAGAGCCGGTTCAAGCCCATGGCATGGTCGATCCGCATTCCGCCGGCATGTGCAAGTGCCGTCGCAAGCATCTCTCGATAGGTTAGAAAGCCGTTCTGAACGAGGCCTCGCGGCGAAAATGCGGTCAGGCCCCAATTCTGGCCCTTCCGCTGCAACAAGTCCGGCGGCGCACCGATGGTCAGACCAAGCAGAGTTTCCTGCTGCCGGCTCCAACACTGGCTTCCGCCTGAATCGGTGCCGACAGCGAGATCCGAAATCAGGCCGATGCCCATGCCGCTTTCGCGAGCTGTTTTCTGGGCATGGGCCAAACCCCGATCGGCAAGAAATTGCAGATATGCGTGGAAAGAGACCTCCTGCGCGTGAGTGGCGGCGAATGCGGCTACCTCCGCACTATGCGGATCACGGTACGGCTCCGGCCAGGTGCGCCAGTGCCATAAATTCACATCGGATTTAAAAAAGTGGCCGTGCAGTGCCTCGAAAAGCGCATGCGCCTCAAGCGTTTTACCTCGCCCCGCCCGGAATGCGTTGAGTAAAGCGGCGCTCTCGGGCTGCTCGATGAAGCCGTCGAACATAGCCCGGAAATGTTCGAGGCGGATCCGGCTCGCAGCAGGCCAATCTACCAGGTCGCGACCTTCAAGTTGCAACGCCTGCGCCGGCAGAGTGGCACCGTTGTCGATTGAAGCATGCAGGACGTTCAGTGCAGTCCTGCTGGACGGCGCATAAGGGCTGAACCGGTCAGGGTCCGCTGAAAACTGTGCGTGCAACGGCGAAATCGCGACCGCATCGGCTCCGTGTCGAGCCGCATTGCCGACAAATTCCGCCAGTGCTTTCAAGTCGCCGATGCCGCAGTCCCCGGCGCTGCGGAGTGCGTAAACCTGTACCGCGACGCCCCACCCTCGACGGTTGCGAAGCGCTTCCGGAACGGTGAAACAACTAACCGGTGCAATTGCCAACAGCGTTTCGCGATCACCGTAGGTGAGAAGGTGATAGCCTGGTTCGAGAACCGGCGGAATGACACTCCCGCCAGCGCTCTCGCGACTGAAACCATCGAAGCTCCGGCCATCCTCAAGCAGCAGCTGGTAGCGCGCAGGGGGGCAGGGAATAACAACATCACGTCCGACGACGCCCGTGGTCAGCGGCGGCAAATTCCCCTGCAGCGCCGACAAACCAGCAAGACTGTCTTGCGCGGTTGCCTCCGTGTCAGCCGGCAGGTCGAGGGCCGCGAGTATTGCACGAAGTGTGGGCGCCGAGACCGTGTGGTGTTCGCCGAACACATCTGTCCAGGCAGCCGCAATGCCGGCCTTGGTGGCGAGAAGCTGTAAGGTTTCGCTGGTCACTCTGTTTCCTGCAGAAAAACGAGGGCGCAGCGGCCGCGAAGATCGCCTGTGTCGCCGTGGTCGCTGGCAAAGAGAAGCTTCCCGGGCTGCCTCGGTAAACTCACCGGCTCGGGTCCGAAATTTGCCGCTATCGACAAGATCGCGCCGGTCCCGAGGCGCCATGAAGCCGTCACTGCCTGCGATGATAATGCGTTGGCTGAGATACTCCTGCATCCAAGAATAGCAGGAATGACATGCTGTTTCCGGAGCCTGATCAGCGTTCGATGCAGGTCGAGAACGTCGCGGTATCCTTCGGATGCCGCCTCGGCAGGGTTTGGGATCGATGCGGTGAATGTGCTTTCCGAATTCGGGTCGGGAATCTGCTCGCGCTTCTCCTCGCCCTGGAATGCCGCAAAATGCTTGAACTCCTCGCGCCGGCCTTCACGCACGAGATCGGCTAGTTCGTCATTGTGATCAGTAAAAAATAGGAACGGCTGCTTCGTTCCCCATTCCTCGCCCATGAAGAGCATGGGAATGAATGGCTGCATGAGTAGGAGCGTTGTCGCAGCCGCAAGCGCCGCCGGGTGCGCCAAGGTCGTGAGCCGTTCCCCCATGGCACGA
>CAZZVF010000055.1:0-12557 GCA_964657355.1 uncultured Buchnera sp. | reverse complement strand
CAGCGAGGCAGATAAACGACGAAGTAGGCAAGGTTTTTTCAGAAAATCAAACCTACCGGATCGACCATTTCCTGGGGAAGGAGACAGTCCAGAACCTACTGGCACTGCGGTTTGCCAACATCATATTCGAGCGACTCTGGAACGCTGATGTCATCGACCACGTGCAGATCACCGTAGCGGAAACGGTCGGAGTTGAGACGCGCGGCGACTACTACGATAGCTCGGGTGCCCTGCGCGATATGGTGCAGAATCACCTGCTGCAGCTCGTCTGCCTTCTGGCGATGGAGCCGCCAATCAACCTTCAGGCGGATGCCCTGCGCGACGAAAAGCTGAAGGTGTTGCGTGCCCTGAGACCAATGGCGCCGCACGAGGTCGCGCATCTGACAGTGCGCGGACAGTACGTCGCAGGAGCTGTCGGCGGCAAAAGCGTCGGCGGCTACCTCAACGATCTGGGTGACGGGCGGACAAGTGAAACGGAGACGTTTGTAGCGTTGAAGGCCGAAGTGCGGACATGGCGCTGGGCAAACGTCCCGTTCTACCTGCGAACAGGCAAGCGCCTGCCTGAGAAGGTGTCCGAAATTGTCATCCAGTTCCGCGATCTCCCAATTTCCGTTTTCCCTCCGGACGCCGCAGATATGCAGGCAAACCGACTGATCATCAGGTTGCAGCCGGAGGAGGGGATGAAACTGGGCATGATGACGAAGGACCCAGGTCCAGGTGGGTTGCGCCTTCGTTCTGCTGAACTAGACATCAGCTTCGAGGAAGCCTTCTCGATCCGCTATCCAGATGCCTACGAACGTCTATTGATGGATACAGTCCGAGGCAACGCTACCCTCTTCATGCGCCGCGACGAGGTCGAGGCAGCATGGAATTGGGTGGAGCCGATACTGGAAGCTTGGGCCGCCACAGCCGAACGCCCTCGGCCATATGCATCCGGCACCTGGGGCCCGACAGCTTCAATTGCGTTAATCGAGCGGGATGGACGAACCTGGCATGAGGAACTCGGCTAAGTTAGCCAGTTGCCGCCCCCCTCAAATCTGTACGACGGAGTTAAGGTCGAAATCCTGGCCAGTAGGATTCTCACCGATGCGCACGGTTTTGTCGCTCACCATACGATAGGGTGGGACCGGAAGATTGTAGGGGGCCGGAACACCTGAGTAGACCCGGCCGGCAAGGTCATATTTGGACCCGTGGCACGGGCAGAGGTACCCGCCAGGCCAGTTCGGCGCAGGATCGGTGGCGCTCACGTTTGGATAGAATGCCGGAACGCACCCAAGGTGCGTGCATATACCGACCATGACGGCGTAGTCCGGATTAACGGAACGATGCCAGTTCTCCGCGTAGCCTGGCTGCTGAAGTACTTTGGAGTTTGGATCACTCAGCACGCCTATGAGCTTAGGGTCCTGTAGCGTCTTCAGTGCCTCCGAAGTCCGATGGACAATGAAGATTGGCTTACCGCGCCAGACGACGACTATCTGCTGTCCGGGTGACACCTTGCTTAGATCGACGTCCAAAGGTTCGCCAGCGGCAAGGGTATCAGCCGCCGGCTGCATGCTGTCGATGAAGGGCCATGCCATTGCGCCGACCGTTACTGTCGCGCCCGCCAGAGCCAGAAGCACCAGAAAGTCCCGCCGCGTCTCGCTGTCAGGCGCACCGGAGGTATGGCTTGGATCGGTCGAAAGTGGATGAGTTGCAGAGGACATGGTTCACCCTTGTCAGAGACGGTCGTCAAGATCCGCTAATTGGCCCGAACCGGCGCCATTGGGAAGCCCCAGCAAGAACAAACTGGACAAACGTTCCGGACACGCATAGAATTGCTCATGTGGTTGGTGCAATTCTAACCTACTGACCCACTCCGGAGAGCACCTCGGCCCATGGATCCATCTGGGGGCGGACAGAGCAGGTCGGACAAGCACCCGGAGCCCGGCCCACCCTCTCTCCGAGAGTTTACCCTGCAGGCGTGGCAGAGTCGAAGGTCCGCGCTGTTCATAGCCTGCGGGGTATTTGGTGCCTCTCTGGCCATAGCAGCCTGTGTGCCGGCGCACTATAAGGCAGTTGCCACCTTGGCGGTGCTGCCGGCCCCTGAGTTCACGGTCAGGCCTGATGCAGGGTCGCGAGATCAGGCAGCAACGACACTGGCTCTGGACCAGGTTATGAAAGCCGAGACGGAGATCCTCGATAGCGATAACCTCCATCTGGCCGTTCTTACGACACTTGGCATCGATGCCATCTATCCTGGGTCTGCGTCTGCGCAGTTAAACACCACATTCGGTAGGTTCGCGCATCATTTTGTTGCGCAAGTGCTATCGATCTGGATTACGCCGCCGAGCGATGCCTTGGCCGGCAAGGTAGAGCAGCAACTTCGCCGATTTCGCGGCGATCTCCTAGCAGGCTGCTGAAAAAGTCCCTCGGCACAGCGACGATGGAAAGAAACGAATCACATGGTCCTCGTTCCTGAACCAACGATGCGCACCCTCGCCCGTGCACGAATTATTGTGTCGTCTGGTCGGGCCAGAAATCATTTTTCAGCAGCCTGCTAGTACTCCCCGCCAAAGACTCCAATATCCTTACTTTAAGCTTCTCGAGCAGAAGCCCGAAGGAGGCGGCTTCTGTCGTGAACACGTTGCTGGCACTCTACGCCGTACGACGTAAGGAACTCTACGACGACCCACAACTCGATGCGATCCGGCGGGAGAAATTGGCACTTGAGGTGCAAGCCGCGGAAGCCGATCAGCGCCTGATGGAGTTTAAGCGGAAGCTAAATATCTCAGATTTTGAAAGTCAGCGTGCGCTTTTGTTGCAGCGGCTGAGTGGCGCCGAACAAGCGCGTGCAGATGCCAGCAGTCTTGTGACCGAACAGGGTGCTCGCGCAGGTTCGCTTGCACAACAAATTAGCCACGAACCTGCCACACAAGCTCTTTTTGAAGAGCGGGACCTGGACAATCGACTGCAGCTAGCAAAATCCACTCTGCAGGATCTGGAGGCGCACAGTGCCGAATTGGCAGAGCGTTACACGCCTGGAAGCCGCCTTCTGGATAGACTCCGTAAGCAGGTCGATGCACGACGCCTTGCCTTAAACGCGATGGAGAAAGACGGTCGGTCTTCCGTTGTCAGAGACGGTCGGAACGCCAATTTGGACCAGATGAGGCTAGACCTCCAGCGCGGCCTGACTGATCTCGTGGCTACACGATCAAGGTTGAATTCCTTGACGCTTCAATGTCGCATACTCGATGCCGCCTTACAGGGCTTTGATCAGGCGGAATATGCGCTTCATAAGTTGGAACGTGAGAAGGCGAGCGCCGAAGAAAACCTTGTTGGTATGAACAGGCTTCTTTCGGAAAGGCATTTGACTGAAGCCGAAGACGCCTTGCGGTTTGCTAATGTCCGGGTTATCCAACCGGCCCGAATACCGCAAGCAGCTTCACTCATCCCAATCTATATTGCTGCAAGTGGTTTCATAATGGGTATCATCTCCGCCGCTGCGTCCTTCACATTCGTTTTCATCAGGCGAGATGTTTTTCTTACAGCGGATGGATTGGCCGAACACTTCCGAATTCCGGTCTTTGCCGCCTTTTCGCTAGAGGCCGTGATGTTCGACAAAGAACGCGCAGGCTGACTTTGCCGCCACCGATCGAATAAGTTTTCACCTCCCGAGCATGTCCTTGAAGACCGCGACAGGAAACCAGGCCATCGACTTTAGATAACGCCAAGTCAGACGACGCGGCTCCTGCTGAACGCGCCACAACCACTCGAGATTAAGGCTCTGCCACAACAATGGCGCACGCTTTGTGAGCCCAAGCTCGACCCGAACTGCCTGACCGACGCAGATGGCCCAGCACCGGGGAAGCCGGTCGCGGTGTTGATAAATAAACAACTCGCTGAGCGGAGCGCCTAGGGTCATGATTAGGATAGTGGGCGCGAACAAGTCCGCGGATTCCGCCACCGAGAGTTGTGCTGACGGGCTAGCCATAAGACCCCTCACTGCAACGACGCAAAGCACCTGATTTGACATTGCCTTCCGTGCAGCCCAGGCATCGACCGCTAAACGTGTCGACTCGCTTTCGACAACTAAGAAGAGTCGCTGCTCCGCGAGACTTGGGTGATGAGCGAGCTGGTGGAAAATCTCACAACCAGTTACGCGAGTCCGCAGCTTTGAGCCTCTGAATCTGGCGTAAGCCACAAGTGGAAAGCCGTCCGCAAAACAAAGATGTGCCCATTTATAGGCAGTTGCAAAGTCCGGTTTGCGCAGCCGCTGGAGGTGGTCCAGGTTTGGTGTGACGACGAGACGAACTGAGTCGCTCGGAGGGTGACTAAAGAGGAAGTCGACTGCGCCACGGGCCGAGGCGATTGCCAAAGGCAAGCCGAAGATCAGTTTTGGAGACCTGTAGGACTTCTTAGGGCGGGTAACTTGTTCGAGCAGAGTCAAGTGCGCCTGAGCGCAGGCCGACGCGGTGAACTCGTTGCCACGGCGTTCTAAAGCTCCCTTGTCCCATTTGGTTTCCAGGACCCTCTTCAGTGCGGTTGTTGTGGATTGTAGATCGCTGCAAGGAACAAGAAGGCCATACCGACCGGCCCGCAGGATCTCGGACGGTCCCCACGGACAGTCTGTCGCAACGACGGGAGTTCCGAGGGCTAAAGCCTCAGCAATAACGTTCCCAAAACCCTCATAGTCGGAGGTTAGTACTAAAGCGTCGGCGAGGCGAATCCAGGGTAGGGGGTTTGATTGAAAGCCGACGAAGTCAACACAATCGGCTAATCCGAGGAGTTCGGCCTGTACTCGGAGTTTCGCGCGTAATGGCCCGTCGCCTATGAAGATGAGCTTGGCCGTTCCATGAACGGAGACGAAATTCCCAAACGCCTCCAGCAACATCTGAGGATTCTTTTGGCGGATGAGACGGCCGACAAAGACAAACACCGGCGCCCGTTTTTCCAGGAACCAGGAATGGAGCACTGGCTGACTTGCTCGGTCATGAAAGTCGTTCCCGATAACCGGGTTATAGATGGTGATGATCTCGTGTCGCGGAATTTTGCAGACTTCAGCAAGATCGTCAGCCACACCGTCAGATACCGCAACAATCGACGACGACAGTCTTCTAAGGCAGCGATAAGCGATCGGTATAAGACGATACTTCCAGCCAAGGCCTTTCTCGGCAGACAAAGCATTGTGCTGACAGATAACCACTGGGCATGAGGAGAACGTTATTAATTTACAGACGAGCGCCGCCACGTTGTTGTGGTCCAGACTCGTCACGAGCGTGCTTGGTCGTATTTTGCGTAAGGCCATGGCGAGGGGAATTATACTCAGCAACGTGCGCGAGCAGCGGAGTTCAATGACGGGCAGGTCCGAGGCAAGGTGCTCCTTCAGCGGACCGACTGCCACTCCGACGATCAACGTCACTGGCACTCCGCGGCCGCGCAACTCCTGTATCAGTGAGAGGCGCATTCGTTCGACCCCTCCTCCGGAGAAGTCCTGCATGTAGAAAGCAATTGGATGTCGCCTCTCCAGTGAAGCTGTCGCCAAAGCCAACTCCTCGCGCGAGGACAAGTCTCTCACGACATCGGAGCCGATCATGGGTTTTGGAGCCTTTGAACATTGCGGCGGCTGTTGATCCCCGCGGCCGTAGACATTGCACTGACAAGAACAACAAGAAGGTTGGACTTGCGACCGAGGGAATTGCTGCTTGTCGCAGCTATTAAAAAGGTCGTTACAAGGTAGAGTGAACCGGGACCTGACCGCTTGGCGCAGAAGGTAAGCAGGCTGAACAGCGCTCCTACGAAGAATGGAAACCCAATAAGTCCCAGGCTAATAAATTCCAGAAGCCAGAAATTTTCGATGACCTCGACCCCAGATGAAAGACGGAGTGGGTTCAGGAGCCCCAGCAGATCATCTCGACGGCAGCCAAATAGAAGCTGACCACCGTCGAGCATGTTCAATATCTGCCACTGATACACGCGGACGTTCGCACTGCCGTCCCAGTACAAATGGCCGATTAGCCTTGTTCCAACGCCCGCCGCTGCCGTTAGGATCAATCCAGCTGGAATGCCGAGGGCTGTAGCTATCACCGCCCAATGCAATGAAGCTGTAGTACAGTTACGTTCAATGATCGAAGTTGAGGCTACGCGCAGAAGTTTGCCCGAAAGCGCCAAGCAAGTCAGCAGAAATGCGGTTCGGCCGCCAAAATCAAGAAGGCTGACGCAGAGCAAAAGAAGGTAGGGCCCACGAAACCGTGCCCATGGGTCGCTGGCGCGCGGTAGCAGGATTCCAATCATTGTCACAGTTGCGCCCGTAAGCGGATGGTCATAGAGCGCTGTCGGGCGGAAATCTAATGACGCGCTGGAGTACTCTGCGCCATTTAGATAAAGCGGAATCAGATTGCTTTGCAAGACGGTTTCAACAAGAGCCAGCATTGAATTGAAGGCAAGACAAGCTTGTATGCAAACCCGCATTGTTCGTCGCTGTTCTGGTCCAAGACCTGTTGCAAGCAGCGCAAATACCCCTGCTGCCAAAAAAGTGTCGACTAGAACGATTACCGATCCGGCGCCGGTAAGAACGAACGCAAATATGATACAGATTATTATACCTATAATGAAAACTGCCGCACCACGATCGATCCAGGCACGTGACCAAAGCGATTGAAGCGGGTCGGTTCGTCCGATGGCGTCCGTGACAAACGCCGCGACAATCAGATAGGTGCCGGGATGAAGCTTCGCTGCGATCGGACCGCCGTCAGATACGTAAGGATCGCCGATCCATGTAAGCAGGTTCGCGCTGACCGTTAATTCGCAAACAATAGCCGCGGTCAAGAAATAGAACGTTAGGGTCCCTGTCACGAGCGAAACTTGTGTTTGGAAGAGCGATAACAATGGAGTGTGCCGATGCACCGAGCGACCTGCGAGCATGTATAACGTCTAGCGGAATCGTTTTATGAACACGAATCCGACAATTTCATTGCTCGAATTCGACAGTCGCTCGATGCACCGCCGAATCTCGGACGATCGCGACTGTTCAGATTCGACAACAACAATAGTGACTCCTTTGCGGCAGGTGCTGCGTATTAGCCGATTAGACGCTGGCCGTGCAGATTGATCTACAGTAATTGTCACGAAGCCGCTGGTTGGTATACCGGCGATATCTGTGGCGCCACAAACCTTGTCATCGAGCTCGAAGTCACTGCGGCCCCAAAACGAAACGTGATGGAGCTCCTTGTTTGCTGGATCAAGGCCTATTAGATCAAGGCCATCACATCTAGTGGATGAGAATGCCTCGTAGTCGTTCCAGACATCCTTGTCTTTGTTGCTGCTTTGACAACGGATGTGGAGGGTGCTTCCACAGGAGATTGCCGACGCTCTACTGAATGCGCTTGCTATCGTGCTTGCCAAAACAGGATCGCAACATGCAATAAACCTGACAAGATATTTGCCGGAATGATCACATCTTCCCTGAATTTCTGACAGTAGCAGGCGAGCCTGTAATTGGAGCGCGGCGATCTGGTATGTGTGTTCGCGGAACACAAGGCCGCCTCGTCGATTCTTGGTCTTAGAGTCTGAATGCCAGTGTTTAGTAGAATGCACTTGTGGATGCCCTGCGTCGAACAAGAATGCCGCTGCCCGACTCATCATGTCGGTCTTTGTAGTAGAAGGGCGAAGGTTCTTGCCGCACATTTGACATCAAACCAGGGTGTCATCGCCGTTAAATATGCAACATTTAACCTGTTTCTTCTGCCATCGGATTGATGCGCAGATCTGGGTCCAAAATCAGATTGCGAGAATGCGAAATCGAGCAGGCCAGGCTGAACGTGGCGGCGAGTGGCCATCTCGGAAACTACTAGCTCGCCAGCGCTGTCGATCTGTGAAACCGTGACGTTGGAGGGGTTGGGTCCGACTAGAGAAAGATCTCCCCTGACAACATCTACTAACTGCGGCAACCCGGAGATACCGCAACGATAGACGAAGTTCGCAACGTCGATACGTGAAAAGACCAGACTGATCTTCGTTTCTTTCCGACGGGACCTACGGTCCACTCGCGTGACAAATGACGATGTCAGAACCGATCTGCCGTGCCAAGCTTTTCGCCGTAGTTTAACAAGGGGTCTGTCGTTCATTTGGCAGGCCACCAGTGTATAGATCGCTATTAGCAGAGGAGCGGCTGCCGCTAGAGCGCACGCTGACACAATACGATCAATTGTCTTCTTTAACGTGTAGTTGTGCATACCGACTGGTGGATCATCCGGTATACGGAGCGGCCGTTTGAGAAATCCCGCTTCATCGCAGATGTCGTCCGCGGCAATTAGATGGCTTCCTATGCGCTTCATGTTCCGTATGGCTTTCTGCTGTGCGGTGATGTTGCGAGACCAAGTTGTTCCGGCAAGGGCGAGTTGTGAGTTGTAGGCCTTCCAAGCTCGCTCCGTTTCCTCCGGTTCGAAGAAACCGATGTGTGTCGCTGAGACACCTGAGTGAAAGTTGACGTTCAGCCAGTCCTTGTTTCGGAAACTAAACACCCCGAGACTGTCTAAATAGTTCTTGCTCAGCTTGTTATGACTTGTTCCATCCATTGCTTTGCTTATTGACTTCCAACACCTCTGATCCCGCCTATAAATTGCACGCGCCCCACTTCTCCCAAATGCAGACACAAGCACGGCAAAAAACTTTCGGAGTACGGCCGACAATCCTAGGATCGTAAGCTGAGCGGTTTCGGCAATCACCCACCAACCGGCGATAAAAGTGGCAAGCGAGGCCATTGCAGTGGCGTCTCGGGGTCTACTAGTCTCCTGATTGAATGCCTTCTGAACACCGCCAGTTCTCGTCTCTTGCCGGCCAGCTCGGTAGTCAGGCCGCACCACAGGATCCCAATCTGCACCATAACGAACCAGCAACGAAATACACGTTGCGATACCGGAACACAAGTGCCTTGTTGCGCGGTAAGATTGTTAGATCGAACTGGCCGGACCTCTGAACTTGGGTACGAAGGTCATCTATGAAGGCGAATGTGTCTTCCACACAGGAGCCAAAGGTGGCTGGCATATACCTCCGGCTGCAGCATCCTAGCGCAGCATTCACCGGTGTCTTACTGCGAGCAGGCGCAGGTTCATTGCCGCGTGCTGGATGAACGTAAGACAGGCGCCTTGATGTGGCCTTTAGGGCCTGTAGGCTCCGAATTTGGTTATAGCCGCGGTGATCTCCACCTCAGATAGGAGCCGAGGCCGGCCGGCCGCAACACTTTGCAGGTATTGCTGGGCCAAAACTTCGAGATCGACGGCTCGTGTCAATGCCTCGGAGAGGTTTCGACCGCACGTAACCATGCCGTGGTTCGCCACGAGGCAGGCGCTTCTATCTTCCAGTGCTGCCAGAACCAACATGGCGAGTTTACCGGTGCCAAATTCCGCATAGCCTGAGCATCGGACGTCGTCGCCACCGAACGTGGCTACCATGTAATGGAATGGCGGTATTCCCCGCCTTGTCATCGAGATCGCTGTGCAATGGATCGGATGCGCATGAACGATCGCTCTTACCTCGGGGCGAGATGCGAGTATGTCACGATGCATCTGCCATTCTGAAGAGGGCCGCTTCGGTCCCTCCCACGATACTGGTTTGTCGCCATTGGTCGGGGTCGACAGCGGGATGCGGGCGATGTCGGGCGCCGAAAGGCTGTCATAGGGCGTCGCGGTAGGGGTAATCAGCATGGCATTGCCTGAACGAACGCTGATGTTACCGGAAACCCCGCGATTTAATCCCAGGATCTCGAGCGAACGACAAGCGTCCACGATAGAGCGACGGATTGCTCCATCGTAGATGTTGTCAGCGGCCTCATCGGGATTCGTAGTCACTCGGCCTGTGCGGAGGCGTCGCTACGGGTTGCGCCTACGCGAGCGGCGAGCGAAGCAGCCATGAAGTCGTCAAGATCTCCATCGAGCACTGCTGCTGGATTTCCCTTCTCGACGCCTGTTCGAAGGTCCTTAACGAGTTGGTACGGGGCAAGAACATAGCTGCGGATTTGGTGGCCCCACCCGATTTCAGTCTTACCAGCTTCCGTTTGCGCGGACGCAGCTTCTCGCTTCTGCAACTCCTGCTCGTAAAGCTTCGCTTTCAGCATGGCCATTGCCGTCGCGCGATTGCGGTGCTGGCTTCGGTCTGTTTGGCAAGCTACAATTATACCCGACGGAACGTGCGTTATTCGAATAGCACTTTCTGTCTTGTTGACGTGCTGACCTCCGGCTCCCGACGCACGAAATGTGTCGACCTTTAGATCGGCATCGCGAATTTCGATATCGATCGTGTCGTCGACTACTGGGTAGACCCAAACGCTGGCGAAGCTTGTTTGGCGCCTGGCTGCGGCGTCGAAGGGACTGATTCTTACGAGGCGGTGGACGCCTGATTCAGTCTTTAGCCACCCATAAGCATTGGCGCCAGTGATCTGCAAAGTGACCGATTTTAAGCCGGCCTGTTCGCCCTCGCTGGCTTCGATCATGTCGGCTTTGTAGCCGTGGTGCTCGGCCCAGCGATTGTACATGCGCATAAGCATCTCGGCCCAGTCTTGTGCCTCCGTTCCACCAGCTCCTGCATTGATTTCCATGTAGCAGTCGTTGGTGTCGGCTTCGCCGGACAACAGGCTTTCTAATTCGCGAGCCTTCGCTTCGTGGGCAAGGCTCTTAAGTGCGGCCACGGCTTCGGAGACCATCGCCTGGTCAGCTTCCCCCTCAGCAAGCTCAACAAGCTCCATTGTGTCGGACACGTCGGCCTCGAGCTTGACCAGCCCTTCAGTACCCGCAACCAACCTGTTGCGCTCGCGCATGATCTTCTGAGCGGCGGCCGCATCCTCCCAAAGGTGTGGATCCTCTACCTGCGCATTCAGCTCATCGAGACGGGCGATAGCGACATCCCAGTCAAAGATGCCTCCTTAGCAACGCAATCGATTGCTTGATCTGCTCGTTCAGACTTTCCGTTTCAGCGGACATTTTTCCCACAGGCTTTTTAAGTTGCTACAGAAGCTACAGCGACGCGGCCGGCGGCGCTCAATACAGGCCGCCCACGCCACTGTCCACTCCGGTTCCGTTCGTGGGCTTCGGCGGCTTCGGCGCTTCTGGATCGGCGTCCAACAGCTGAACATTGGCAACCGACGCGTCGGCATCATCGTGCGTCCCGTTGTTGTCATCCAGAGTATTTACCCCACCGGCACCAGGCTCCTGACCGGGCTTGAACGCATCTACGCATTCGTGCCGTCCGCACCCCCAATGATGGAGGCTCACACCCTCTGGAACGCGGAAGTCTAGTACGGGCCGATCTTGAAGAGCTGTCTTCATGAAGTCTCGCCAGATTGGTGCGGCCACGGCGGCACCTGTCTGCTCATCGCCCAGTGTTTGAGGCGTGTCGTAACCGACCCAGACGATCGTCACTAAATCGGGTGTAAAGCCCGCAAACCAAGCATCGTTGTAATCCTGACTGGTGCCCGTTTTTCCTGCAATCGGGCGATCTATGCCTGCGACGGCTGGCTTGCCGGTACCGAACTGAACGACTCCCTCCAGCATTTTCACGACTTGGAAGGCACTCGCCGGATCGACTGCCTGTGCACGAACATCGGCGAGAGTAGGGGGCGCTCCCATATCGCCGGCTCCGGCAACAAGTGACGGGGGCCTCCACGTCACGTGCCCGTCCCGATCCTGAATGCTGTCGATGACGCTCGGCGCTATAGCCCGGCCGCCCTCCTCTATAGAGGCGTAAGCGCCCGCCTCCCGCAATGCTGTTGTCTCGACTGCACCAAGCGCCGCGGGCAATACACGGGGCATGCCATCAACGAGATGGAAATCGATGGCAGTTTTGGCGACGGCATCCATTCCTATTTTCTGGGCTACACGGACTGTCACCAGATTCAAGGATTCTTCGAGTGCGATGCGGAGAGATGTGGGACCGCCCGACGTCATTTCGTAATTGTTTGGATGCCAGTCACCGAGACTGAATGGAGCATCAAGGAACCTCGCGCTTGGCGAGATACCTTGCTCCATTGCCGTAAGATAAACGAACGGCTTGAACGAACTCCCGGGCTGGCGCAGCGCCTGCGAAGCCCGATTGAACTTGCTGGCGTCGGCACTCCAACCCCCCGACATGGCAAGAACTCGGCCGGTTCTCGGATCAAGACAGACGAGCGCGCCCTCAACTTTAGGTATCTGTCGCAGATACAAATGCTTTTCATGCAACCGGCCCGTTTCGTTGCTCGGCTCCACCAGAACCAGATCGCCGCGCTTGATGACGTCGGACACGCGTCGTGGCGACGAGCCCAGATCATTGTTCGCACTAACAGACCGCGCCCAGCCTAGATCCGACAACATCACGGTGCCAGTGACGCCAAGCAGATCGTGTAGGTTTATGGAATTTGGCTCGAGATAACCTACATGCGCGAGCGTGCCGGTCTCATCCAAGACGACGCCAAACCGCCACTCGGGCAATATACCCGCAGGGCGCGGCAACCGCCCAAGAGCGTCAACCCAGTCGCCGGCCAGTGACGCGGGATTGCCAATCTTGCCCACGGGGCCCCTCCAGCCGCCATGCAAACGATCATAGCGTAG